>CALAMX010000160.1 GCA_937925755.1 uncultured Burkholderiales bacterium | reverse complement strand
ATAGGCCTGTGCCACGGCGGAATTGGGTTTGTGCGAGCCGGCCGGCGACACCCCCTCGTACTTGAAATAGATCCGGGCGGGGGTGCCGAGGACCTTTTCCAGACGGTGCGCCCGCACGAGCGGCGAGGGGCGCCACAGCCGGTAGACCTCGCGCACCGGCTCCGGTATGGGGATCCAGCGCTCGGTGCTCATCTCCTGCTCCAGGATGTTGGCGGGGAAGATGGCCAGCATCTGTTCCGGCCCCACCGGCTTGCCATCCGGGCCCAGCGGTGGCGCCGGCGGGTTGGGCATATCGGCCACCACGTTGTACCAATGGGTGGGGATGTCCTGCTCTTCGAGCAGTATCTTGGTCAGCGGCATGGCGCTCCTCCGTGGGCGTGAGACGAGTGCCTCATCGTAGACCAGCACTGCCCTGTGCGCAAAGCCTCGGTCCTCCAGGACACGATCGTCAGGGTTCGGTCGCTGCGCTGCGAGCGCCTTGCCCTCTGCCCGCTTGCGACGATTTTTGGGGATACCTAAGCTCAACGATGCCCTGATTCCCGTATCCAGGGGGTCGGCGCATAGAGGTGGTGCGCCTTTGCGCCGGCGACTTACTCCTGCCTGATGGACGCCCAGCCCGCTTCTACCCCTGACTCAGGCATAATGCTGGCTGGATTCGCCTTGGATTTGCCATGCGAGTGGTCGTCATCACCGGGCTGTCCGGCTCGGGCAAGAGCATCGCCCTGAACCTCCTGGAAGACGCCGGCCTCTACTGCATCGACAACCTACCCGCCGCCCTGCTGGAAGATACGCTGCTCTACCTGGAGCAGTCGGGCTATCGCGACGTGGCGGTGAGCGTGGATGCGCGCAGCGAAAAAGGCCTGGCAGGGTTGCCGGGGCAGTTGCAACGGCTGCGTAACCGCTATGATTTACGCGTGATCTTCCTCGAGGCGAAAGAGGAGACCCTGGTGCGGCGCTACTCCGAGACCCGGCGGCGCCACCCCTTGAGCACGGGCGAATTGTCACTGCAGGAGGCCATCCGCGCCGAGCGCGAGCTGTTGAGCGGGCTGTCCGGTCTAGGGCACCGGATGGATACCAGCGATACCTCGGCCAACGCCCTGCGCGCCTGGCTGCGCGAATTCCTCAAGCTATCCAATGCGCGCTTCACCCTGGTGTTCGAGTCCTTCGGTTTCAAGCACGGCATCCCACTCGATGCGGACCTGGTCTTCGACGTGCGCTGCCTGCCCAACCCGCATTACGATCCCATCCTGCGCCCGCTCACCGGGGCGGACCCGGCGGTGATCGCCTTCCTACAGGCCGAGCCCATGGTCATGCAGATGCTGGAGGACATCCGCGCCTATGTCGAGAAATGGCTGCCGGCCTTTATTCAGGACAACCGCAGCTATCTCACCGTCGCCCTGGGCTGCACCGGCGGCAGGCATCGCTCCGTCTATTTCGCCGAGGCCCTGGCCGGCTACTTCGGGCAGTATCAGCAGGTGCTGATCCGCCATCGGGAGTTGAGCGCTTGAAATTCCAGTCTCGGGGTCTGCTGTGGGTGAAGGGCTTGGCGCTCTGGCGCCTGTTGCGGCCGGGCGATGTCCTCGTCCTGGGGCTCGGGCTGATCGTACTGGTGCTGGCCTGGCGCGTCGCCGCCAGCACTGGGGATGGTGTCGTCATCCAACAGGGGGGCCGGCTCTATGCCCAGGCGAGCCTGCGGCTCAATCGCGTGATCGAGGTGCCGGGGCCGCTGGGGACGACCCGGGTCGAGATCCGCGACGGCCGGGTCAGGGTCATGAGCGACCCCGGGCCGCGTCAGCTGTGTGTGCGGCAGGGCTGGCTCGACCCTGGCGAGAGCGCCCTGTGCCTGCCGAATCGTGTCGCCGTGCACCGAGGTGTGCCCGCCTATGACAGCCTCAACTACTGAGCTCGTCGTGCAGGCGGAAGACCGCCGTATGGCCTGGCTCGCGGCGGCGGCGGTGGGGCTCGGGCTCGCCGAGGCGGCCATCCCTTCGCCCATCCCCGGGCTCAAGCCTGGCCTGGCCAACATCGTCACGCTGTTGGTGCTATTGCGCTACGGCTGGCGTCTCGCGGTCTGGGTCACCCTGCTGAGGGTCGTGGCCACTGCCTTGCTGCTGGGCACTTTCCTGACCCCCACCTTTGTGCTGAGCCTCGCCGGTGCGCTCGCCGCCCTGTTCACCCTGGGGCTGTTTTCACGACTGAAGATCTTTGGGCTTGGTCCGGTGGGCCTGTCGCTGCTGGCCGCCTTTGCCCATGTGGGGATGCAGCTCGCTGTGGTCGATCTCTGGCTGCTACCCGGCGTCAGTCTGCTCGGGCTGGCGCCCCTGTTTCTCACGGCGGCCTGGGTGACCGGGCTCATCAACGGCTTGATCGTGGCACGCATACTGCACGTCAACCCTATACCGACCCCGCCGGTGCAAGCCGGGGTACAAGGATGGCCTGCGTCATGAAACGGATCACCCTGGCCTGGACCGGCGCCTCCGGCATGGCTTACGGACTTCGCTTGTTGGAATGTCTGCTCGCCGCGGGCATCCGCGTCGATCTCTTGGTCTCGCAGACCGCCCGCATCGTCGCCCGGCAGGAGTTGGACCTCGTCCTGGCAGGCGGCAGCGATGAACTCGCCCGTCAGCTCAAGGGACTTTACCCCGGTTTACCGGGTCTGTTGCGGGTGTATGGGCGCGAGACGTGGTTTGCACCGGTGGCTTCTGGGTCCAACCCGGCCGATGCCATGGTGGTCTGTCCCTGCACGATGGGGAGTCTCGCGGCCATCGCCCAGGGCCTGGCGGACAACCTGATCGAGCGGGCGGCCGATGTGATCCTCAAGGAACGCCGGCCACTGATCCTGGTACCGCGCGAAACCCCTTTCTCGCTCATCCATCTGCGCAACATGACCCGGCTCGCCGAGGCCGGGGCCACCATCCTGCCCGCCAACCCGGGTTTCTACCACCGGCCACAGACGGTGCAGGCAGTGGTGGACTTCATCGTCGCCCGAGTCTTGGACCACTTGGCGATTCCGCACAGCCTCGTGCCGCGTTGGGGCGACGAGGCCGACTAGCACTGCGGGGCTCGCTTGGAAATTCCACTCTTTCCCCTGAGCGCCGTCCTCTATCCGGGCGGTCGCCTGCATCTGAAGGTGTTCGAGGCGCGCTACGTCGACATGACCTCGAGCTGTCTGCGCAGCGGCAAGCCCTTCGGTGTCTGTCTGGTCCGCCGCGGCCAGGAGGTCGGCGCGCCGGCCGAAGTGGCCGAGGTGGGCACTTTGGCCCGCATCGTCACGGCTGACATGCGCGCGACTGGCATCTTCGAGCTCGAGATCGAAGGCGGGCAGCGCTTCGTGGTGCAGGACACGCGCGTGCAGGACGACCGGCTCATGCTGGCGCGGGTCACGCTCAAACCGGACGAGCCGCCCGAACCTCTCACCGATGCCTACGCCGCCTGTATGCGCCTGCTTAAGCTCGTGGCTGAAGAATATCCCGACACCCGGCTTACACCTCTGCGCGCCGAGATGCCCTGGGTGGGGTATCGGCTGGCGGAGATCCTGCCGCTCAAGCTGTCCGTGCGCCAGGCCTTGCTAGAAATGAACGACAGCCGCATGCGGCTGTCGCTCTTGTTGGAATTCATGCGGCGAAAACAGTTGGCCTAAGTTACGTTGCATGGCCCTGGGTTATCCAGTGAGCCAGCTTAGGGTTATGATCATGCATCGTGCTTGGATTGCCTGGCCATGCTCCCTATTCCCGACAACGTCATCCTCAATTTCGATCGCGCCCTGCGCACGCTCTTCGCCCCGGCGGTGAGCCGCCGCCCGCATCCGGATGCGGGGCTGCCAGAAGCCGCCCTGACCGAAGCCGAGCGGCGTCATGTCGCTGGGCTGATGCGCGTCAACCACAGCGGCGAGGTGTGCGCCCAGGCCCTGTATCAGGGGCAGTCGCTCACTGCCCGCAACCCGGACATCGCCCAGGCGCTCACGCAGGCGGCGGAGGAGGAGACCGAGCACTTGGCCTGGTGCGAGCGGCGTCTGCAGGAGCTGGGCAGCCACAAGAGCCTGCTCAATCCGCTCTGGTACACGGGTTCCTTCGCCCTGGGGCTGGTGGCAGGCGTCTTGGGCGACCGCTGGAACCTGGGCTTCCTGGCGGAGACCGAACGTCAGGTGGAAGGGCACCTCGACGGACATCTGCAGCGCTTGCCGGCGCAGGATGCCAAGAGTCGGGCCATCGTCGAGCAGATGAAGGCCGACGAGATCCGTCATGCCGAGACCGCCATCGCCCATGGTGCGGCGGAGTTGCCACTGATGGTTAAGCTGGCCATGAAGCTCACCGCCAAGGTGATGACGCAGACCGCCTACTGGGTCTGAGCCTCCTCCACGATCTCGAAGTCGTGGGTGATCTGCGCCGTCTTGCCCAGCATGATGCTGGCCGAGCAGTACTTCTCCGCTGAGAGCCTGATCGCCCGTTCCACCATCTCGGGTTTGAGGCCCCGGCCGCGCACGACGAAGTGCATGTGGATACGGGTGAAGACCTTGGGGTGGTCCTCGGCGCGGTCGGCGTCGATCAGCACCTCGCAGCCGGTGACCTGCTGGCGACTTTTCTTCAGGATCATCACCACGTCCACCGAGGTGCAACCGCCGGCGCCCATCAGCAGCATTTCCATCGGCCGCGGCCCCAGGTTGCGGCCGCCGATGTCGGGTGCACCGTCCATGACGATGGCATGTCCGCTGCCGCTCTCGCCCATGAAGCAGACGTCTTCGATCCATTTGACACGCGATTTCATCGGGACTCCCTCATTTGAAACAGATTGCGGATACGGTACCAGGCCAGTCCGATGGCCTCGTGCAGGGCGTAATGGCTGTCGAGCAGGGCGCGTGCCGATGGAACGAAATCCATCACGCCAGGCGGCTGCGGGCTGGAATAGCCGACGCCGGCAGGGACCACGGTGAGCCCGGCGCGTTCGAACTCGGGGATGGCGCGCCTGAGGTGCCAGGCATGGCTGACCAGCAGGATGCGTCGGATACCGGCAGACTTCAGGATCTCCGCACTGTAGCGGGCGTTCTCCCAGGTGGTGTGGGAGCGGTCCTCGACCCAACGCACGGGGATGCCGAACTCCGTCTCCAGCACGGCCTGCATCAGCCGCGCCCCCGGCGCCCCGCCGGCCGGGTCGCCGCCGCTGACCAGCACGGGCAAGGTGGTCCGACGGGCCAGATGGGCGCCGTAGCGCAGTCGCTCCAGGGTGAGTCGGCCCACCGTATCGCCGCCATACTCCAAATTGGCGCGGTAGGTATCACCGGCGAGGATGACGATGGCCTCGGCCAGATCGGCGCGGATGGTCTGCATTGGGGGTTTCAGGCCATCGAGCAGGCGGCTGGCCAGATATGGGGTGGACAGCAGCCATAGCAAGAGCCCTGACAGTAGGACGAGCCACCGACCGAGGCGTTGACGCCGCCGCTGGCGCATGAACCATAGGCCCAGCCCGCCGAGCACCAGAATGCAAAGCGGCGGCAGCAGGAACGCCGCGACCAGATGGGTGAGTAGCCAACCGATGTCCATGCCGGGCATTATCGCCGGCTGAAGGCCCTCCCGCCAAACCCGTCACACGGGTGGTTTGACATGGCCATGGTCAACCCTCTATCATTTGCGTTTCGCTTCGAAAGATTTATTCAGGACACGTCATGAAGACCTTTTCCGCCAAGCCCCATGAGGTACAGCGCGGCTGGTATGTGGTGGATGCGAGTGACAAGGTATTGGGGCGCCTGGCCTCGGAGATCGCCAAGCGCCTGCGTGGCAAGCACAAGGCCATCTACACCCCGCACGTCGACACCGGCGACTACATCGTCGTGGTCAACGCCGACAAGCTGCGGGTCACCGGCAACAAGGCCGAAGACAAGAAATACTATCGACACTCGACCTATCCCGGCGGCATCTATGAGACCACCTTCGGCAAGATGCAGGCCCGCTTCCCTGGGCGCGCTCTGGAGAAGGCCGTCAAGGGCATGCTGCCCAAGGGGCCGCTTGGTTACGCCATGTTGAAAAAGCTCAAGGTCTACGCTGGGCCCGAGCACCCGCATGCTGCGCAGCAGCCGCAGGTGTTGGACATCCGCTAGGACATTCGCTAATGAGTCACTAACCAGTCAGTAGGGACCGAGCATGATCGGAGAATACTACTACGGCACCGGCCGGCGGAAGAGCGCCGTGGCGCGGGTCTTCATCAAGGCCGGCACTGGCCGCATCACGGTCAACGGCAAGCCGGTGGACGAATATTTCTCGCGCGAGACCGGTCGCATGATGGTGCGTCAACCCCTGGTGTTGACCAACCGCGCCGACAGCCTGGACATCATGGTCAACGTACGCGGCGGCGGCGAGAGCGGGCAAGCGGGGGCCGTTCGGCACGGCATCACCCGCGCGCTGATCGACTACGACGAGGGCCTGAAGCCCGTACTCCGCAAGGCTGGCCTAGTCACCCGCGACGCGCGCGAGGTGGAGCGCAAGAAGGTGGGCCTGCACAAGGCACGCCGGCGCAAGCAGTTCTCCAAGCGCTGAGCCCTTTGGACCTGCAAAAGCCGCCTCTCTCGGGGGCGGCTTTTTTCTTGGGTATGCCGATCTTGGGAGCATCCCATCCCAAGCTGACAAGGAGTGAACATGATCAAGGCAGGCATCGTCGGCGGCACCGGCTACACGGGCGTGGAACTGTTGCGGCTACTCGCGCAGCACCCGCAGGCTAAGATCATTGCCATTACCTCGCGCAAAGAGGCTGGGATACCGGTGGCAGAGCTGTTCCCCTCGCTGCGCGGACGGATCGATCTCACCTTCAGCACCCCTGAGACGGCGCCACTCAAGGCCTGTGACGTGGTGTTCTTCGCCACGCCCAACGGGGTGGCCATGCAGCAGGCGCGTGCGCTGCTCGATGCCGGCGTGCGCGTGATCGACCTGGCGGCCGACTTCCGCCTGCAGGACGTGGCCGAGTGGACTCGGTGGTACGGCATGGAGCACGCC
>CALAMX010000159.1 GCA_937925755.1 uncultured Burkholderiales bacterium | reverse complement strand
GCCGGCGGGCGTGATCCAGCCGCTCGCATCGACCCAGACCTCCGCCTGGGTCTTCAGCGCGTTGAGCGCGCGCACGAGCACACCGTGCGCGTTGAGCGCCGCCGCCGGCATGACCAACCGGTCGCGGTGCATCGCGATGCCGTCCGACCAGGTAAGGCTCGCCTCGATTGCCGTCATGCCGTTTAGCTGCTCAAGGGTGCACCAGCGCAGTGCGACTTGCACCATGTAGAAGCGTAACCCAACCCGGCGGCAGAGGCAAAACCAAGCAAGATCAACCAGGCACAGATTGGCATGCGATTTGCTTGAATCCGCCTGGATACGCATGCGGCTGTGGCCATGCGGTCAGGGACAACGGCGTCCGGCGGTCGATACCGCACGGGCGCCATTTTTTGGAGTGTCAGGCATGAGTAGACCCAGGCTCGTAGTGGTGGGCAATGGTATGGCGGGAATACGGACCGTGGAAGAGCTGCTCAAGCTCACGCCCGATCTATACGACATCACTGTCTTCGGCGACGAACCCCACCCGAATTACAACCGCATCCTGCTCTCGTCAGTGTTGGCTGGGGAACAGACCACCGAGGGCATCGTCCTCAACCCGCGTCATTGGTATGCGCAGCACGGGATCACGCTTCATACCGGCAGCCCGGTTGTGAAGATCGACCGCATACGGCGACGAGTGGAGAGTGCCGATGGCCGCACCGCCGCCTATGACCGCCTGCTCATCGCCACGGGTTCGCGTCCGTTCATGCTGCCGGTGCCAGGAGCGGACTTGCCGGGGGTCATCGGCTTCCGCAACATCGCCGACGTCCAGGTCATGCTGGAAGCGGCTGACCGCTATCGCAACGCGGTGGTCATCGGTGGCGGCCTGCTTGGGCTGGAGGCGGCCAATGGCTTGAGGCAGCGCGGCATGCAGGTGAGCGTGGTGCACATCGCTCCATGGTTACTGGAACGTCAGCTCGATGAGCCCGCCGCGCGGCTGCTGCAGGAGAACCTGCAGGCGCGTGGCTTACGCTTCCTGCTCAAGCGCCAGACCGCCGCGCTCGTCGCCGGCGAATCCGGGCGGGTATGCGCCGTGCGCTTCCAGGACGGCGAGTGCATCCCGGCCGACCTGGTGGTGATGGCAGTGGGCATACGCCCCAACACCACCTTGGCGGAATCGGCGGGCCTGCACTGTAACCGCGGCATCGTCGTCAACGACACCCTGCAAAGCGTGACCGACCCGCGGGTGTATGCCGTTGGTGAGTGCGTCAACCACCGCGGTGTGACCTATGGACTGGTGGCGCCCCTGTTCGAGCAGGCCAAGGTCTGTGCGAACCATCTGGCCCGCCATGGGATTGCCCGCTACACCGGCTCGATGCTCGCGACCCGGCTCAAGGTCACCGGTATCGACCTCTACTCGGCAGGCGACTTCATGGGCGGTGAGGACTGCGAGGAAATCGTCTTCCGGGACGCCGGGCGCGGCGTCTATAAGAAACTGGTGCTCAAGGACAACCGCTTGGTGGGCAGCGTGCTCTACGGCGACAGCCTGGACGGCGCATGGTATTTCGAGCTGATGCGCGACGGCACCGATGTGTCCGCCTATCGCGAGAGGCTTGTCTTCGGTCGTCAGCACCTGGGCGATAGCGGTCACGGCGACGAGAAGAACCGGGTCATGTCCTTGCCCGACTCCGCCGAGATCTGTGGCTGCAACGGCGTGAGCAAGGGTGCCATCGTCGCGGCCATCCGCGCGAAGAAGCTCTTCACCCTGGACGAGGTGCGCGCCCATACCAAGGCCTCGTCCTCGTGCGGGTCCTGTACCGGCCTGGTGGAGGCCCTGCTCGCCGCCACCGTTGGCGGTGACTATTCCGCGGCGCCGTCGAAGAAACCGCTGTGTCCCTGCACCGAGTACACCCACGAAGAGGTGCGCAAGGCCATCCTCGAGCGTCAGCTCAAGTCCATCCCCGAGGCTATGCGCGCCCTTGAGTGGAAGACACCCGACGGCTGTCCCAAGTGCCGCCCAGCCCTCAATTACTACCTACTGTGCGCTTGGCCCGGCGAGTATCGCGACGACACCCAGTCGCGCTTCATAAACGAGCGCGCGCACGGCAACATCCAGAAGGATGGCAGCTTCTCCGTGGTGCCGCGCATCTGGGGCGGTGTCGTCACCCCCCGGGAGCTGCGCGCCATCGCCGACGTGGCTGAGAAGTTCAAGGCAGCCGAGGTCAAGATCACCGGCGGCCAACGCATCGACTTGTTTGGTATCCGCAAGGCGGACCTACCCGCCGTCTGGCGCGACCTCTCGGCCGCCGGCTTCGTCTCCGGCCACGCTTATGGCAAGGCCCTGCGCACGGTGAAGACCTGTGTGGGCAGCCGCTGGTGCCGTTTCGGCACGCAAGACTCCACTGGCCTGGGCATTCGGTTGGAGCAGGCGACCTGGGGCTCGTGGATGCCGCACAAGTTCAAGATGGCCGTCTCTGGCTGCCCGCGCAACTGCGCCGAGGCCACCATCAAAGACTTCGGCGTGGTCTGCGTGGATTCCGGCTATGAGCTGCACGTGGGCGGCAACGGCGGCATCAAGGTGCGGGTGACGGACCTGCTGTGCCACGTCAAGACCGAGGCGGAGGTAATCGAATACGCCTGCGCCTTCATCCAGCTCTACCGCGAGGAGGCTCATTATCTGGAGCGCACTGCGCCCTGGGTAGAGCGGGTGGGCCTCGCCCACATCAAGGCGCGCGTGGTAGAGGATGCCGACGAGCGTCGGCGACTCGCCGAGCGCTTCCGCCAGGCACAGGAATACGCACAAAACGACCCCTGGCGTGCACACGCCGAGGAGATCGATGCGCGCGAATTCCTGCCCCTGGCCACACTGGTTTGACGGGAGAAACACCGATGAACGCGCTGCATCATGACTGGCTGGATATTGGCCACATCGACGACATCCCCCGCCAGGGGGCACGGGTCGTCGCCGCCCCCGGCGGCAACATCGCCGTCTTCCGCACCGTGGACGACCGGGTCTTCGCCCTGGCCGACCGCTGCCCACACCGGGGCGGTCCGCTCTCGCAAGGCATCGTACACGGCCACCAGGTCGCCTGTCCGCTGCACGACTGGAGGATTCACCTCAACACTGGCCTGGCCGTCGCCCCCGACGAGGGCTGCGCCGCACGCTATCCGGTGCGGATTGATGATGGCCGGATCCGGCTGCGGTTGACGCCGGAAGATGGCTGCCCCAACCGCTGAGCCATGCCCATGAAGCCATCGCCGATCCGTACCACCTGCCCCTATTGCGGCGTCGGCTGTGGAATCCTGGTCAGCCGCGAAGCGAACGGCTGGAGCGTGCGCGGTGACCCGGAACACCCGGCCAACCGGGGGCGGCTGTGTTCCAAGGGGGCGGCGCTGGCCGAGACCCTGGACCTAGACAGCCGCCTGCTACATCCGCAAATCGAGGGCCGCCGCGTCGCATGGCATAGCGCGCTCGACACCGTGGCACGGCGTTTCAGGGAGATCATCGCCGAACATGGGCCGCAGGCCGTAGCCTTCTACGTCTCGGGCCAGCTCCTCACCGAGGACTATTACGTCGCCAACAAGCTGATGAAGGGATTCATCGGCTCGGCAAACATCGACACAAACTCGCGTCTGTGCATGTCCTCGGCGGTGGCCGGCCACAAGCGCGCCTTCGGCGAGGACGTGGTGCCGGCCTGCTACGAGGACGTCGAGCTGGCCGACCTCGTCGTGTTGGTCGGCTCCAATGCCGCCTGGACGCATCCCGTTCTCTACCAGCGTCTGGCCGCTACCAAACAGGCGCGTGCTCAGATGCGTGTGGTGGTGATCGACCCGCGCCGCACTGCCACCGCCGAGCTGGCCGACCTGCACCTACCCTTGGCACCGGGTACGGACGCCTGGTTGTTCAACGGCCTTCTCGCGCACCTGCGCCGCGCTGGCGGTCTGGACTGGGGCTATCTGCAGACGCATGTAGAGGGTTTCGGCGAGACGCTGGCGGCGGTGGAAAGGCTCACCCTGTCGGAGGTCGCCGCCGCTTGCGAGCTGCCCGAGGCGGACGTGGCCACTTTCTACCGCTGGTTCGCGCAGACGACGCGCAGCGTCACCCTGTTCTCGCAGGGCATCAACCAATCCTCCTCCGGCGTGGATAAGGTGAACAGCATCCTCAACGTGCATCTGGCCACCGGCCGGGTGGGGCAGCCCGGTGCCAGCCCCTTCTCGCTTACCGGTCAGCCCAACGCCATGGGTGGGCGCGAGGTCGGCGGTCTGGCCAACCAGCTCGCCGCGCATATGGATTTCACACCGGAGACCATCGAGCGTGTACGCCGCTTCTGGCGCGCGCCGTCCATGGCCACGGCACCTGGTCTCAAGACCGTCGAGCTGTTCGAGGCAGTGCGCGCGGGTGACATCCGCGCCCTCTGGGTCATAGCCACAAACCCGGCGGTCAGCCTGCCGCAGGTCGATCACGTCGTCGAGGCCCTGCGGCGCTGTGAATTCCTGGTGGTGTCCGACGTCACCGCCCGTACCGATACTGCCCGCCACGCCCATGTCCTACTGCCGGCCGCAGCCTGGGGCGAGAAGGACGGCACGGTCACCAACTCGGAGCGGCGCATCTCACGGCAGCGGGCCTTCCTGTCCCTGCCTGGCGAAGCGCGTCCCGACTGGTGGATCGTCTGCGAGGTGGCGCGGCGCATGGGTTTCTCCAGCGATTTCGCCTATCGCAGCCCCGCTGAAATCTTCCGCGAACATGCGCGGCTATCCTCTCTGGAGAACGGCGGCACCCGTCTGTTCGACCTGGGCCCGCTGGCCAGTCTGGACGATGTGGCCTACGACCGGCTCGAACCGCTGCAGTGGCCGCCGACCTCGCGCTCGGTAGGAACCGCGCGCCTGTTTACCGACGGCCGCTACCCCACGCCGACGGGCAAGGCGCGCATGTTGCCCATCCAGCCACGTCCGCCCGCCCGCCGCGCGGATACGGCCCATCCTTTCGTCCTCAACACCGGACGCATCCGCGACCAATGGCACACCATGACCCGCACGGGCAAGGCCGCACGCTTGTTCGCCCACATCGGCGAACCCTGTGTGGAGATGCATCCGCGCGACCTGGCCGAACACGGGCTGCGACCTGGTGGACTGGCCCGGGTGTACAACACCCAAGGTGAGGCCCTGGTGCGGGTGATGGAAAGCGCGGCGCAGAGACCCGGCTCGGTCTTCGTCCCCATGCACTGGAACGACCAATACACTGCCCGCGGGCGCGTCGGCGCCCTGATCGGGGCCATCACCGATCCCATCTCGGGTCAGCCCGAGTTCAAGCATGCCCCTGTGGCGGTGCTCGCTTATGCCGCAGACTGGCAGGGTTTCCTGCTGACGCGGCATGACCCTCAAGCGATCTGCGTCGATTATTGGGCGCGCGTCCGCGGGCAAGATTGCTGGCGCTACGAGCTCGCCGGAAGCCTGGCGCAATGGCCGGCGGAGGAGACGCTCAGGCTCTGGCTGGGTGGGGGGCGGGAGCGCATAGAGCTGCGCGACCCCGCCGCCGGCCGCTATCGGGCGGCGCGCGTGGAAACCGGCCGTCTGCAAGCGGTACTCTTCCTCGAACGCCAGGCTGCTGCCCTGCCACGAAGGCAATGGCTGGAGTCATTGTTCGCGCGTGAGCGACTGGGCGAAGACGAACGCGCTGGCCTATTGCTCGGCCACCCCGGCCGGGCACAGGACAGCGGCGGCATCATCTGCGTCTGTCACGGCGTAGGCGAGCGCGCCATCGTCGCCGCCATCGAAGGCGGCGCGCGAAGCGTCGAGGCCCTCGGTCTGGCGCTCAAGGCCGGCACCTGCTGCGGCTCGTGCATACCGGAGCTCAGGGCCCTGCTCACACGCGCACGGGTGCCGGAAACCACGGCAGCCTAGCATTGGTATGTGGCTTGCTCATAGTCTCCCGCCATGCCCAGCAATAAACACGACACCACCGCACCCGGGGAATTGCGGGTGATGATCGTGGACAGCGACACCGAGCGTAGCCGCAACCTACGCGGCGCCTTGACCCTGGCCGGCTACCACGTGGTGGCGGAACTGCGCGAGTCCATTTCCCTGCCCGAAGCAGTACAAGACCTGCGGCCGCACGTCGTGATCATCGCCACCGACTCGCCCGATCGCGACACCCTGGAACACATCGGTCTGACCATGCGTAACGCGCCGCGGCCGGTGGTCATGTTCACCCGGGACGGCACCAGCGACACTATCCGCGCAGCGGTCAGGGCCGGGGTGTCCGCTTATGTCGTCGATGGGCTGAGTCCCAAGCGCATCCGCCCCATCCTTGAGGTCGCCCGTGCCCGTTTCGAGGCGCATCAGGCCCTGACCGAGCGCCTCAACGAGGCCGAGCGGCAGCTTGCCGAACGCAAAGCGGTCGAGCGGGCCAAGGGGCTGCTGATGCAGCGGCGCGGCCTGAGCGAGGACGAGGCCTACCGTGAGCTGCGCTGCCTGGCCATGCACACCGGCAAGCGCCTAGGTGAGGTGGCCGAGACCCTGCTCGCTGCCGCACATCTGCTCTGAATGCGCTGCACCCGTTCCCAAACGGTGCGCTCCGCACCAGTGGCGTGCGTACCTGTACTCGGCGATCCACCCCGACACCCCACGATTCAGCCCAAACCCGCTTTTTCATTGGCTTTACGCGACACCCCAAGAGTTGGCACGCTACCTGCTATAGGGGTTGAATCCTGTTCCTCGAACGGGGTTCACAGCCAGCTTCGCACCGATGGTGGTGCCTTCGGACAACGGCGTCCCTCCCCGCGGCCCAGCCGCGGCGGTCGGACGCCATTTTTTTGGAGTCGATTCATGTCTGACGAGAGTAAAACCCATCCGTATGAGGCCTTGCCGACGGCAGGCACCAATCCAGCAACCCGGCGCGATTTTCTCAAGACTTCCTCTTCCCTGTCGGCCGCCGCCCTCATCGCCATGCTGGCGCCGGGCGTGCGCAGCGCCGCCTGGGCCGCCGGCAGCGATGCGCCGGAAAAAACGGCGGTGAAGATCGGCTTCATCCCTCTCACCGACTGCGCCAGCGTGGTGATCGCTGCCGAAAAGGGCTTCGACCGCAAGTACGGAATCCGCATCACCCCTTCCAAGGAGGCATCCTGGGCCGGCGTACGCGACAAATTAATCAATGGCGAGCTAGACGCCGCCCATGTGCTCTACGGCCTGGTCTACGGTCTGCAATTAGGGGTAGCCGGTCCGAAGGCCGACATGGCCGTGCTCATGACCCTCAACAACAATGGCCAGGGCATCACACTCAACAACCAGCTCAGGGCCAAGGGCGTCACCGACGGCGCCGGTCTGGCCAAGCTGGTCAAGGCCGAACCCAAGGAATGGACCTTCGCCCAGACCTTCCCCACCGGCACGCACGCCATGTGGCTGTATTACTGGATGGGCACCTATGGCATCGACCCTTTCCGCGAGGTGAAGGTGATCACCGTACCGCCACCCCAGATGGTGGCCAACATGCGCGTGGACAAGATGGACGGCTATTGCGTGGGCGAGCCCTGGAATGCGCGCGCCATCCACGACAAGATCGGCTTCACCGCCGTCACCAGTCAGGACATCTGGCCCGATCACCCGGAAAAGGTGCTGGGCACGACCCTAGAGTTCGTGCGCAAGTACCCCAACACCGCACGCGCCATGATCGCCGCCATCCTGGATGCCTCGAAATACATCGATACCATGTCCAACCGCGCCGAGGTAGCACGCATCATCGCCGGCAAGGCCTATGTCAACACCGATGTCGAGGTCATCGAGGGCCGCATGCTCGGCCAGTACGACAACGGCCTGGGCCGCAAGTGGCAGGACAAGAACTTTATGAAGTTCTATAACGACGGCGCGGTGAACTACCCCTACCTGTCCGACGGGATGTGGTTCCTCACTCAGCACAAGCGCTGGGGGCTACTCAAGGAACACCCAGACTATCTCGGTGTGGCGAGGAAGGTCAACCAGATCGCCCTGTACAAGCAGGCCGCCGCCCTGACCAAGACCCCACTGCCGAAGTCGGACCTGCGCACCTCCCGCCTCATCGACGGTGTGGTCTGGGACGGCAGCAACCCGAAGGCCTATGCTGAGGCCTTCAAGGTGAAGTCCTGATGTCCCGTGCGCGATCCTTAACAAGGCGGATGCGCCAAGCGTCAACCACCTAGCCTACCGAATGGAGAGTGAAATGAGTGCAGTAACCTTCGAAGAAGCCCGTTCGCCTGACGTCATGGCCTCCCCCGCGAGCGAACCCTTGGCGATACCCGCCCAGGTTGCCAGGCCCATGCCCAAGGCGCGCCCCACCCCTTGGCTGCAGACCGGACGGGGACGCGCCTTTTCCGCCGCCCTGGGGCGAATCCTGCGCGTCAGTCTGCCACCGATCATCGGCATGGGGTTGTTCGTCCTGCTCTGGCAGCTAGTGTCGGTGAGCAGCGGCGCGGCGGGCCTTCCTGGCCCGGCCAAGACCTGGGAGGCGGCTCGCGCCCTGTTCGCCGACCCGTTCTACGACAATGGCCCCAACGACATGGGCATCGGTTGGAACATCCTCAACTCACTCTACCGTGTCGTTACCGGCTTCGGTCTGGCCGCCATGGTGGGCATCCCGCTGGGCTTCATGATCGGCCGTTTCGCCTTCCTCTCCGGCATGCTCGCGCCGATCATCAGCCTGCTGCGGCCCGTCTCGCCGCTCGCCTGGCTGCCCATCGGGCTTTACGTCTTCAAGGAGACCGAGCCTGCCAGCCTCTGGGTAATCTTCATCTCCAGCATCTGGCCCATCATCCTCAACACCGCCGCTGGGGTGGCGCGGGTGCCTCAGGATTACCTCAATGTCGCGCGAGTGCTCGCCCTCTCGGAGTGGAAGGTCTTCACCAAGATCCTGTTTCCTTCGGTGCTACCGCACATGATGACCGGTATCCGGCTATCCATCGGCGTAGCCTGGCTGGTGATCGTCGCCGCCGAGATGCTCACCGGCGGCTCGGGGCTCGGCTTCTGGGTGTGGGACGAGTGGAACAACTTGAACGTCGAGCACATCCTCATCGCCATCTTCATCGTCGGCAGCGTCGGACTGCTGCTGGAGCAGGGCCTGCTGTGGCTGGCCAAGCGCTTCGAGTATGCCTGAACTGCGCGTCCTACGCCGGCCGGAGGCCGCACTCCTGCCGGCCTCAGCAAATCCCACAGGAGCCAATCCCATGCATCCCTATCTGCAGATCGAAAACGTCTCCATGGTGTTCGACACCAAGAACGGCAAGTTTCACGCCCTCAGAGACATCAATCTCATGCTCGATCAAGGCGATTTCATCGCGCTCATCGGCCACTCCGGCTGTGGCAAATCCACCCTGCTCAACCTGGTGGCGGGGCTCATCGAGCCCAGCAGCGGCGTGCTCCTGCTCAACGATCGGGAGATCCGCGGGCCCGGCCCGGACCGCGCCATGGTCTTCCAGAACCACTCGCTGCTGCCCTGGATGACCTGCTACGGCAACGTCCACCTGGCGGTCGAGCGGGTGTTCGGTGCCAAAGAGACGAGGAAACAGCTCAAGGCGCGCACCGAGGCGGCCCTCGAACTGGTGCACCTCAGCCACGCCATGCACAAGTACCCGCATGAGATCTCCGGCGGCATGAAGCAGCGCGTGGGCATCGCGCGGGCGCTGGCCATGCAGCCCAAGCTGCTGCTCATGGATGAACCCTTTGGTGCGCTCGATGCCCTCACCCGTGCCAGCCTGCAGGACGAGTTGATGCGTATCGTGCAAGAGACCAGCACCACCACCCTGATGGTCACCCACGACGTGGACGAGGCAGTGCTACTCGCCGACCGCATCGTCATGCTGACCAACGGCCCGGCCGCCACCATCGGCGAGGTGCTCAGCATCGATCTGCCGCGCCCGCGTGACCGCCTGGCCCTGGCCGAGGACGTGCGCTACCACCGCCTGCGCCACGCCGTTCTGGAGTTCCTCTACCAAAAGCAGCTCAGAAAGGCGGCATGAACGAGCAGCAGCCCACGGCGTTGGCTGCGGGCGACCCCCGTGGGTGCAGAGCCTCCGTATCGATGACAGTATGAGTCCATTACCTTTGACACTCTGAGCGATACTGAAAGACAGATCGATAACCCATGGCTTGCCAGCGGTATATTGCCATTCTGGGTCTCGTTCAAGCGCCGGGCCCTGTTCTACGCACCCAAGTCTGCCTCTGCGGCCGCCCGCCGGACCAACCGTATTGGCCCATGCCACCAGGCGGGTACCAAGCCCCCCAGCAGCCCGCCAGGGGGCACGTCCCGCGTGATCATTAGTTCACCGGTACACCGAGCGCCTTGATTGTCTCCATGTTGAGGAAACCGTCTGCCGACAAGCCCTTGGCCTTCTGGAACTCCTGCACGGCGGCCATGGTCGCGGCATCGGTCTGACCATTGATCGGCCCCTTGTAGAAGCCGGCGCTGGCCAGCGCCCGTTGGATCTCGCTGATCTTCTCAGGGGTGGCGTTGACGTCGCACAGCACCTCGGTCCAGTACACGGCAACAGGGCAGACCATGACCTCTTGCGGCACGTCGGCATATTCGGCCGGGATGGGCACCCGTACCTCGCGCGCCGGCTCCACCAGCTTGACCACCTCGCGCTCTTCGTATTCAGCCGGGATTGGGATGCGTATCTCGCGCGCGGGCTCGACCATCACCATCACCTCGCGCTCGTAGTCCACCGGCACGGTCTTGGTGACCGTGGTGGCTGGCTTGACCATCTTGCGCACCTCGACTTCAGCGTATTCGGCCGGGATCTCGACCACGCGGGTGGTGGCCGGTTTCTTCAGGACGCGCTTCTTGATGGTTTCGTACTCGGGCGGAACGTCCTCGTAGCGGACGGTGGCCGGGGTTTTGAGCACCTGGCGGGTGACGGTCTCGTACACGGCGGGGACCTCAACCAGACACATGATCTGGCCGGTGGCTTCGTCCAGGCGCTGGATGGCGGTCTCGGTGCCAGGTTTCCACATGGTGTAGGCCTCGCGCACCAGCTTCTTCTCGGTCACCGTCTCATACACCGGCGGCACTTCGACGGCACGCTTGGACGCGGGCTTGACCATTACGCGCTCTTCGACCTCCTCGTACTCCGCCGGCACCTCTTCGATCCGGGTAGATGCTGGTTTTACGAGAACTTTTTCCTTCACCGTCTCGTACACCGGTGGGATGACCTCCTGCACCTCTTCGCTGGTCACGCGCACCTTTTGCGCCTTGTACACGGGCGGGATGATCTCGATCTTCTCGCTCGCCTCCTTGACCAGGACCTTTTCTTTCACCGTCTCGTATTTGGCCGGGATGATCTCGATCTTCTCGCTCGCCTCCTTGACCAGTTTGCGCACGGTCTCGGTGCGGAAGGTGGCGGGGCGCACGACCTTGGCGAAGCACTGGCCGGGACGCGCGCCGGTAGGCAGGTCGCCAACGATGGCCCCGGGTGGCAGCGCACAAGGATCCGGCTTGGCCACCGGCTGCGGGTGGGGGACCGGAGCGGCCGGCTTTGGTTTCTCGACCACGGGGGCGGGACTCTCCTCCGGACAGGGCGGGTCGAGCAGTTGGCGGCCCGGGCAGCCGATGGTCTTGTACAAATCCTTGCCCGTGGTCACGCCGGCCGGGCTGGCGATGTTGGAGGGGTCGTAGAAGCGCCCGACCTGTGCCTGGGCGAGGCCGGCCGCAGCCAGGGCGAGACTCAGCGAGCTGAGCATCAGGAGCGATTTGTGCATGACGTATTCCTTTCTTGACGTTGGAAAGAGCGAAAAGACCATTCATGTTTATGGAAACTGTATCCCTGAGACATGATGCAGCCAGCACGAGTCGCTGCGCGGGCGCATCGTTGTGTTGCGCTGCCTCCTGCTCGCAACATTTTGCAAAACTTCCATGACAGATCATCCGGCCAGCGCCTGCCTGAACAGCACATCCACTTTTCTGATCACAATGGCCCCCTGGCGGTATTCCAGCACACCGGAGTCCACCCAGGCGCGTAGCTGCTTGTTCACACTCTCGCGCGATGCGCCCACCAGGTTGCCCAGCTCCTCCTGGGACAGGCGCAGGCCAATCTCCACCCCGTTCGGTTCTGCCTTGCCATGCCGCTGGCCGAGGTCCAGCAGCAGCCGGGCAAGCCGCGAGGGCAGGTGATGAAAGCTCAGGTTCTCGACCAGCTTGTTAGTGGTACGCAAGCGCTGGCTCAGTGCAGCCAGTAGCTTGAGGGCTACGTCGGCATGCCGCTTGAGGAATTGCACGAAATCCTGTCGCCCGATCTGCATCAGGCGGCAATCCTCCAGGCTGGTCACCGTCGCGCTGCGGGGAAGACCATCGAGCAGAGACATCTCGCCGAATACTTCGCCCGCTCCCATGAGGCTCAAGATCGCCTCCTTGCCATCGGCCGAGAGCAGGCTGACCTTGACCTTACCAGAGAGGATTACGTAGAGGCTGTCACCGCACTCCCCGGTGTGGAACACGGCGCGCCGGGCCGGCACCTCGACGATGCGGGCGCTGCGCATGAGCTCGTCGATCTCGGCCTCGCTCATGGCCGCAAAAACCAGACTGCGCTCGCGCAGTGCCGCGAGGTCCCAGGTCGGTGCCGGCGAGCCTGCATCACGGTCCTTGCTGGCCAGGTTGGGGGCTGATTGGGACGCGTTCATGGTGCCATCTGCGGAGGCAGGTGAGCCCCTCATGCGGGTTGCCTTTTGGTTTTGGTCCGTTCATTCTAGGACTTCGAAATGTTCCTGCAGTGAACCAGTTCACAGTGATGGAATACCCCTGGTGAAGAGGCGAGTATGAAACTGCTCTATCTGCTGCACGTGTTGGCCACCGTGGTCTGGGTGGGTGGGATGTTCTTTGCCTATCTGTGCCTGCGTCCGGTTGCCATGACTCTGCTCGATCCGCCACAACGTCTGCGCCTGTGGCATGGGGTCTTCGCCCGTTTCTTTCCCTGGGTCTGGGCCGCGGTGATCCTGCTCATCGCCACTGGCCACGGCATCATCGGTCAGATGGGGGGATTGGCCGGGCTACCCGTGCATATCCACGTCATGCTGGGCATCGGCTACCTGATGGCGGCCATCTTCGTCTATCTCTACTTCATCCCCTATCGGGAGCTGCGTGCGGCGGTGGCGGGACAGGACTGGAAGACCGGAGGCGCCGCCCTCAACCGCATCCGCATCCTAGTCGGCACCAACCTGGCCCTGGGCCTGACCAACATTACTTTGGTCTTCCTGCTGCCCTTCCTGGTCTAGCCCCACCACTGCAGCAGGAGCACCAGCACAACGAGCGCGGCGATGAGGAGCCAAAGCAGGGTCTGCAAACCCCAGTGGCGGTGATCTCTATGGCCGATCGCCTTGCCGATCCGATCGGCCAAGGGCGGTGGGGCGATACGTTGCAAGACCAGCAGGTCGTCCAAGCCGGTGAGCATGGCGGTGGCGGTGCCTCTCTCGGTGTCCCACACCAACAGCCACTGTCGGCCATTGAAACCACCCCGTTGCAGCCTGACCTGGTTCGCCAGGAGGGTGATCCACACGCCAGGCGCCTTGAACTCCAACACTCCCTCGCGCAGGCGAAGGCTGGCACGAAGACCAGAAGGGGACTCATCGGGAAGGAAGAGGAGTACCGAGAATTCGTAAAAGCCGACCGTATCCATGACCTTCTGCTCGGGCGGCATTGGGTACCTCTCTACAGAGTAGAATAAATTGATTCTACGCCATGCCCACCGACATGAAAGCCCAACTTCTGGAGATCTTCCACCGCCGTCACGCCTGCCACCGCTTCGATCCGAGCCGCAGCATCCCCCGGGAGGATCTGGAGTTCATCCTAGAGGCCGGCCGGCTATCCCCCTCCTCCTTCGGTCTCGAGCAATGGCACTTCGTCGTGCTCACCGCCGACGAGGACAAAAAGGCCCTAGAGGCCGCCTGCTTCGACCAACCGCAAGTTGGCACGGCCAGTTGTGACGTGGTGATCCTCGCCAAACTCGCCGAGCTCGATCCCGACAACCCATACGTAGAGCGTCTGCTGGCGCGAGAGTATGCGGGCGAGCAGCTAGCGGCGGCGCTCGCCAACTATCGCACCTTTCACGCTACCACCGACGTGACGGCATGGAGCATTACGCAATGCCACATCGCCGCCGCCAACATGATGACCGCCGCAGCGGCGATCGGCATCGACAGTTGCGCCATCGGCGGCTTCAGGCCCGATGCGGTGAGCCAACTGCTGGCGCTTGAGCCCGGCCGCTATGCCATCGCCCTAGTGCTGGCCCTCGGTTTCTGCGCCGAGCCCGGAGGGGAGAAACAACGCTTGCCTCTGGCGGAGCTGGTGCAATACCGCTAGGGCCGATCTTTTTCTGAGCATGGCTGCCACACGCAGGATCAAAGGCCGAGGCGCCGTCTCCAACCCGCAGGGCCGTTTCGAGGCGTGGACGCGCACGGCCGAGGACGATGGTTGGTGGCGCGAGTCGGCGGACGAAGAAGCCCCCGCTACTTGCATCCACTCGGAGGTGACAGCAAACGCCATCACCTATAACGACTCACCCGACATCCCCTTCGACCGCTCTCTCAACCCTTATCAGGGTTGCGAGCACGGCTGCATCTACTGCTATGCGCGGCCCAGCCACGCCTACCGGGATCTGTCCCCCGGCCTGGATTTCGAGACCCAGATCTATGCCAAGATCAATATCGCCGAGCGTCTGCGGCAGGAACTGTCGCGCCCCGGCTACCGTCCGGCGCCGCTGTGCTTGGGTGCCAACACCGACCCCTGGCAGCCGGCCGAGCGCCGCCTGCGCCTGACCCGTCAGGTCCTGGAGATCCTCGCCGAGTGCCGGCATCCCATCACCCTGGTGACCAAGTCGTCCCTGGTCGAGCGCGATCTCGATTTGCTCACCGATCTTGCCCGCGACGGCCTGGTGCACGCCGCCATCTCCTTGTCGACTCTGGATGCGGTGCTTGCCCGCCGCCTGGAACCGCGCGCCGCCAGCCCGCAGCGGCGGCTTGGCACGCTCGATCGGCTCGTCGCAGCTGGCATCCCCTGCAGCGTCCTCGTTGCCCCGGTCATTCCGCAATTGACCGATGGCGAGCTGGAAAAGGTGCTCGCCGCCGCGGCGCAAGCCGGTGCGCGTAGTGCAGGCTACGTCCTGTTACGCCTGCCGCACGAGATCAAGCAGCTCTTCGCCGACTGGCTCGCGACACACGAACCCTTGCGCGCGGCGCATGTCATGAGCCTCCTGCGCCAGATGCACGCTGGCCGCGACTACGACGCCAGTTTTTTCAGCCGCCAGACGGGCCGCGGAGTCCATGCCGAGATGATCGCCCAACGCTTCCAGGTCGCCTGCCGGCGACTGGGACTCGATGGCGAACCGCCGGCGTTGCGCTGTGAGCTCTTCCGCCCGCCCCCACCACCGGGCCAGCTTCGCCTGTTCTAGAGGATGACCACCCACTGGCGCACGATCTGGACCGGGACAGGTTGGGGACTGGTCGCCACGGTGATCGTCTTGTCACTCATCCCCTCGCCGCCCAAGGCAGACCTGCCCCTGTGGGACACGCTCAACCCTCTCGCTGCCTATGCCCTGCTCGTGTTCTGGTTCGCTAAACTCACGCCGCGCTGGCTTCGGCTCGCGGCCGGCCGCCTCAGTCTGGGCGGACGACTGGAGCTCATCCAAGGGCTGAGCGGCGATCGCCGGGCCAGCCTGCCAGACATGGCCGCCAACACCCTGGGAGTTTTGCTCGGGGCGACACTCGCCGATCACCTACCCAGCCCGCTCGCGTGGTTGGAGACGCGTCGGACATGAATTTGCATACCGCCGCCCGCGCCGCCTTGGCCGAGACCGATGTCGAGGCGAAGCTCGCTGCCGCCGCCCGTCTGATCGCGGACTGGCAAGCCGGCCGCCTGACATCCGAGCCCTGGATGGACCCCGACCCCATCGTCGAGGCCGGCCGACCGCCGCGGCCCGAGCTCGTGTCCCCCGAGCGGCTGCCACGGCGCGAGCTCTCCCAGCCCCTGGGCCATGCCGCACTCATCCATGCCCTGGCTCACATCGAGTTCTCCGCCATCAACCTCGCCCTCGACGCGGCCTACCGTTTCCAGGGACTGCCCGCCGATTTCTATACGGATTGGCTCAAGGTGGCGGCCGAGGAGGCCCAGCACTTTCGGTTGCTGCGCGAGCATCTGCAGGGGCTCGGCCATGACTATGGCGACTTCCCGGCGCATGCCGGCCTGTGGGCGTTGGCGCAAAAGACCGCGCACGATCCGCTCGCGCGCATGGCCCTGGTGCCGCGGCTGATGGAGGCACGCGGCCTGGACGCCACACCGGGAATACAGAGGAAGCTCGCCGGACATCAGGATGCCGCCGGGGCCGCCATCCTCGACATCATCCTGCGCGACGAGATCACCCACGTGGCCGCTGGCGACCGCTGGTTCCGGTATTTCTGCGCACAGCGCGGCCTCGAGCCGGAACCGACCTGGCGCAATCTCATCCTGACCAGTGACGTGCCCAAACCCCGGCCTCCCTTCAACGCGACGGCGCGGCTCAAAGCTGGCTTCAGCGCCGAGGAGCTGGCCGGCTGGTAGCGCTCAGTCGCGCACCCGTACCCGCCAGGCAAGCTTGGTCTCACCCTCGGCCGGCACCTTGAGCTGCCAGACCGCGGTGTTGGCCGTCTCCTTCCTATGCGGCAGGCTCTCGGCGACCATCTGCCAGTCACCGGGCATGGGTTCGACCACTTTGACGACGATGGCCTCACGCTTGGCGTTACGCACGAAGAGCTCATAGGCGCTCTCATGCACCGCGCCGCGCCCGCCGGAGGCGATCTTCTGGTAATCGGTCTGCCGCTTCTCGGCACTCACGTCGAAGGCATTACCCAGCTTGAGTCGCACCCGCTCCCCGCGCGCGGTATGGTCGATGGCATCCTCGCCGATGAACTGGGCGCGCCCGGCCTGATCCTTCTTGTACACGCGCACCACCCCCTTGGGCAGTGGCACGCCGAGGCCACCGCCCTGGTTCTGGAACTCGAGATAGACGGCCGTCTTGAGCCGGCGCCCCAAATCGCCATACGGGCCCCGGTAATAGAAGTCGGCCCCCTGCAGGACGTATTCCTTCTGCACCGGCACCTGAGTCGCGCTGAGCAGGGCCACTTGTTTGGTCTGCTGGTTAAGCAGGGTGGTGGGCCGCTCCAAGGTGTAGAGGTGGTATTCGAACAGGCCTTCCTGCTGCATTCCTGCCGCAGCCTCGGCCATCGCGGCGCGCAGCATCAGGGGGCCGGGCCGCGGCTCGGGCCGCACGCGCTGCACGTCACCGGCCACCAGTTGCAGCAGGGCGTTGGGATAGGCCGTGCCGCTTTGGTTGGTGAGCGTCACCCAGCCATTCAGATCGATCGTGTCCTCCCTGGCGGAGAGCTCAGCGACGTAGTCGGCCTTCCAGGAAAGCCCGCCGGTCAGATAGGAGAGCTCCAGCAGCCGCTCCGCCACACCTTCGTGTCTGAGCAGCATACTCAGCGTCGGCCGGTCGCGCAGGTTCACCGGCACGGCGTTGAAGGCCATGCGGCCGGGCACTCCGGTCTCCACCCGGTCGGCGAACTTGAGCACCACGCCGTCGTTGGCGGCCAATACCGTGGCCTCTTCCACGGCCTCCACCCCGCTCATCGGATGCGGCGGGCGAATCACCCGCACCGACTCGCCAACCGATTTGGCGAGCAGGGATTGCGGCGTGAGCAGGTCGAAGTCGAAGTTCTGTTCCAGCAGCCGCAGGCGCCCCGCGTCCAAGCTGCGCAGCAGGGCCGTCTCCGGCTGCATGCGCGCAGAGACGTCGCGCCAGGCGAGCCGGTTGTCGCCGTTGGCGAGCCGCACCCGGCGCTGATCCTTCACCAGCGCCAGATCGTTGTTGTAGATGGTCACCGCCAGCGCGGTCTGCGCCTGCTGGCTCACCACCCGCTCTTCCTCCCCCCAGGCCGCAGCCGCAAGCGCGGCCAAGGAGAAGAACAGGGCCATCCGTCCCCATGTCATGATTCGCTCCATGCCTCTCGATCCAGTAACACATCCACCCCGCCGGGCGGCTGGATGGCCGCGGCCGGGATCCTCTCGCCCCGCCGCCAGGCCGCCACGGCCTCGCGCTTGCCCGCCCCTTGCGTGAGGAACAGCACCCTGCGCGCGCGGGCGAGCCGGCGGGCGCTGAGGCTCACCCGCTCGGGTGGGGGCTTGGGCGCGGCGAACACCGGCAGCGCATCCGCCGCATCGGCCGCCTCGCCCCAGTCGTGTCCCGGAAACAGGCTGGCGGTGTGGCCATCCTCGCCCAGCCCCAACAGCACGAGATCGAAGTCCCCGACCCCAGCGAGCGTTTGCGTATACCGCTCGGCAGCCGCCTCGGCGCCGAGTTCGGCAGGGATGACATGCACATTGGCGGCGGGGATGCCAACCCGGTCAAGCCATGCCTGCCGGACCATGACGCTGTTGCGCTCCGGGTGGTCCGGCGGCAGACAGCGCTCGTCGCCGAACCAGACCTGCCAGTGGCGCCAGTCGTGGTCCTCCTGCGCCAGCGCCCGGTAGAGCGCAAGCGGCGTGCCACCGCCGGCGAGTACGATGTGAAACGCCCCAGCCCGGCCCAGGGCCTCGTGCTCCGCCGCATGCACGTGGGTAAGCGCCCGCTGCAACCAGTCACTGCGGTCTTTGGCCACCGTCCAGCGCGTCTGCATGCCCCTCCCGCTCAGGCTAGAATTCGCGTATTGCCCAACCTCAGCGCATTATCCCACCGATCGGCATGTCTCCCACCCTCACCTTCGATATCGAGACCATCCCCGATGTGCCGGGGTTGCGCCGACTCTACAACGCCGGAGCCGAGCTCTCCGACCACGATGTCGCGGAGATGGCCATGCTGCTGCGGCGTCAACAGACCGGCGGCGCGGACTTCCTGCCGCTGCACCTGCAGCGGGTGGTGGCCATATCCTGCGCCCTGCGCGAAGGCGAGCGTTTCCGGGTGTTCTCGCTCGCCGAGCCTGACGCCGACGAGGCCGAGATCATCAGGCGCTTCTTCGACGGCATCGAACGCTATACCCCGCAGCTCGTCTCTTGGAACGGCGGCGGTTTCGATCTGCCGGTGCTGCACTACCGCGCCATGCTGCACGGGGTTACCGCCCCGCGCTATTGGGACTTGGGCGACGACGACCGCGATTTCAAGTGGAACAACTACATCAGCCGCTACCACACCCGCCACTTGGACCTCATGGACCTGCTCGCCCTCTACCAGCCACGGGCCTATGTCCCACTCGACGAATTCGCCCGCCTGCTTGGCTTCCCCGGCAAGCTGGGCATGGACGGAGGCCAGGTCTGGGAGGCCTACCAGCGCGGCGAGATGGCTGCCATCCGCGACTATTGCGAAACCGACGTGGTCAACACCCATCTCGTCTTCCTGCGCTTCCAGCGCCTGCGCGGTGTGCTGAACGCCCAGCAATACGAGGCGGAAATCGCCCTGGTGCGCAAGACCCTGGCCGCCAGCGATGCGGCGCACTGGCGTGAATTCCTGGCGGCTTGGGGCGAATGACGTTGCAGCTCCGCATCGAATCGCTCGACCAGGAAGGCCGCGGCGTCGCGCACCGTGACGGCAAGGCGATCTTTGTCGATGGCGCCTTGACCGGTGAGCTGGTCGAGGCAGAAAGCTATCGCAAAAAGCCCAATTATGAGCTGGCCCAGGTCACGCGCATCATCGAGGCAAGCCCCTACCGCGTGACACCACGCTGCCGCTGGTTTGGCGTGTGTGGCGGTTGTACCCACCAGCACCTGCACGCGGCCGCCCAGGTCGCGGCCAAGCAGCGCGTCCTGGAGGACTGCCTCAGGCACATCGGCAAGGTGACGCCCGAGGTCATGCTCTCGCCCATCCACGGGCCGACCTGGGGCTACCGCTGCCGGGCGCGCCTGTCGGTGCGCAACGTGCCGCGCAAGGGCGGCATCCTGGTCGGCTTTCATGAGCGGCGCTCGAGCTATGTCGCCGACATGCTCGGCTGTGAAGTGCTGCCGCCGCACATCGGCCGGCTGCTGCCCGAGCTGCGTCACCTCGTCGCCGGCTTGAGAATCCGCGAACGGCTCCCACAGATCGAAGTGGCGGTGGGTGAGGCGGTGAGCGTGCTGATCCTGCGCCACCTCGAACCCCTCTCGCCCGCGGACGAGGCGCGCCTGCGCGAGTTCGCCGAGCAGCACGGTGTGCAGGTGTGGTTGCAACCCAAAGGGCCGGACAGCGCCCACCCCTTCCACCCGCAGGACACCCCACCGCTGGCCTATCGCTTGCCTGAATTCGACCTCACCCTACCCTTCCGACCCACCGACTTCACCCAGGTCAACCAGGACGTCAACCGCATGCTGGTGCGCCGCGCCATCCGCCTCCTCGACCCGCAGCCGGGCGAGCGCATCGCCGACTTCTTCTGCGGCCTGGGTAACTTCACCCTCCCCATCGCCCGCCGCGGCGCTGAAGTCCTCGGCGTGGAGGGTGCCTTCGCCCTGGTGCAGCGGGCGCTGGACAACGCCCGCTTGAATGGCCTGGCTGAGCGTTGCCGCTTCCAATACCTGGACCTATTCCAGATCACCCCGCCACTGCTCGCCGCCCTGGGGCGCTTCGACAAATGGCTGATCGACCCGCCGCGCGACGGCGCCATCGAGCTGGTGAAAGCCCTGCCCGAAACCGCAGTCCCCTGGCGCATCGTCTACGTCTCCTGTAACCCTGCGACACTCGCGCGCGATGCCGCCGTGCTCGTACACACCAAGGGCTATCGCCTCAAGGCAGCGGGGGTGGCCAACATGTTTCCGCACACCGCGCACGTCGAGTCGATCGCCCTGTTCGAGCGGCACGAATAGAAAAGGCGGCTCACGGCCGCCACTTCGCCTCGCTTAACCCGCGTAGGAGCGACGAAAGTCGCGACCAACAGATGTAGGAGCGACGA
>CALAMX010000158.1 GCA_937925755.1 uncultured Burkholderiales bacterium | reverse complement strand
CCTTCACCCGCTTGACCGCCATCTCCCGAAATTCGGGCGTGTATCCCTGCTTCGGTATCTTCTTCAACTTCCTCTCTCCTTCCAATCTACCGGGGCCTTATACCCCATCTCTTGGAAGACGAAATTTCGGGGGAAGCTCAGGCCGCCTGGAGTGCCAAGTGGGCGGGCAAGGATCCGAAGCGAGTCGTTCGGGTGGAATCCAACATTGCCGAGACGCTGACGTTTGATCGCCTGCCACGCGCCCAGCACAAGCCCATGAAGAGCACGAACATGTTGGAGCGACTGAACGAGGAGAGCAAACGCCGCACCCGTGTCGTCAGGATCTTCCCCAATGCCAAAGCCTGCCTGCGGCGGGTTCGGGCGCTGTGCGCCGAAACCCATGGGCTTGACGACAGCCGCTTCCTGAACAGGGCGCTGCTGGCGCAACCCAAAGAAGGAGGCATTGAGACTCGCCGCGTAAAGCGACCGAAATCAACCAATTCCCTGACCGGCATATTTGCACAACTTGACGTACACAACTCGCCACAGGCAGCGTCGGCGAAATCAGCATCGTTTTTCGTGGTGGGCATGGGCTTACGTCCACGACGATGGTCCGATCGACGGACGGTGGCCAGACGTGGGAGCGCAAGAAGGGCCCCGGCGTTTTCTCAATCTTTCATTTTGGCCTACATGGCAAGAACGACATCTATCTCGTCGCGTCGCGTGTCCTTGCTGGAGAGGAGCTCTGGCACTCGCGGGACGGAGGGGCCGCCTGGCAAAAGAGCGCCCTCAACCTGCCGGGCAGGTCGGTGCACGAAGTCGCGGCTTTCCTCGTCGGTGCCGACGGTGTGCTGTACCTGGGCCTGAGGGGAGAATCCAACAAAGTTCCACCATTGGTTTTCGGTGGGGCGCTCTATCGTTCCACCGATCACGGTTCGAATTGGTCGCGTGCGCGCCTGCTGGCACCCTGTTGAGGGACAACGGACACAAGATTCGCAGCCGGTGGGCCCACAGCATCCTTGAGGTGGGATGTAGGTCGGGTTAGCCCAACGGGCGTAACCCGACAGGGCATGGCGACGGGCTGCCGGCGGCAGTTGCTGTCCGGAATGTCAAGCGCGTCTCCTCACCCCAGCATGCCCAGGATGATGCGCTCCACCGCTGCGTCCGGGTCAAGGCCGCGCGCCATGAGGGCCTCGATCTGGCGTTCGTCCACGCTGCCGATGGCCGCCTCGTGGGTGACCTTGGCCTGGGGGTGGCTGACCTTCACCTCGGGCACCGCGCTGGCGGTGGCCTCGCCGCGCACGATCTCCAGGCAATCCACGTGGCCGCGCGCGCCGGCGGCATTGCCATAGGTGGCGCCAGTGACGCTGGCGCGCGCCTGGTCCTCCACCGCCACGCGGGTCTTCACCAGGCCGCGGGCGTCCTCGCCGTTCAGGTGCACCCGCTCGCGAAGGTCGATCGCGTCGGCGGCGTGGCCATAGATCTTGCTCGTGAGCTCGGCCGTGGCAGCGCGGCCCACCTCCACCTCGTAGTCGACGTCGAGCCTGCCCACGCGGCCCTGGGTGAGGCTGAAATCGGCCCGGTAGTGGGCGCCCTCGCCCACCTGCACACGCGCCCTGGGCAGCACCTCGATGCCGCCTGACAGGCCGTGGTAGTGCACCTCGTTGTAGCTGAGGCGCGCGCCGTCCTCGAGCACGATGCGCGCATCCATGGCGTGGCGCGCCATGTCCGGGAACATGAACAGGCAGTGTGACCAGAAGGTGGCGGCAGCGCCCGCTTCCATGACCAGGTCCAGATCCACGTTCTGCACCCCGAAGCGCTCGAACAGGCCGAAGCACAGGTGCACCGGTTGTAGCACGAGCCACCCGGCTGCGACGACCACCCGGGCATGCACTCCCTGTTCGTCGGCATGGGCCTCGATGCGGACGCCGGGCACCGACTGCTGGCTGACGAGCTGATGGCCGTAGGCCACGATGTGCGCGGTATCCGGCGCCAGGATCGTGCCGGGGTCCTCGCCGAGGGAACGGAAGGCGTCATAGAGGGTGGCCAGGTCAGCCATTGCAAGTCTCCCCGTCACAGCGCCGGCAGCGCCGGGCCTTGTAGTTTGCGATCACCGCGGCCGGCTCGCCAGCGCAGACGATGCGCCCGCCGCACAGTTGGCTGGCACGGTCGGCCCCGGCGGCGAGCCGCTCCTGATGGGTGATGAGCAGTACCGCTCCCTGCCGGCGCAGGGCGCGGATGACGTCCTCGATCTCCGCCTGGGAGAGGAAGTCGATGCCCGCCGTGGGCTCGTCGAGGAGGGCCAGGCGCGGCTCGAGGGCCAGCACGCCGGCCAGCTCGATGCGCTTCCTCTCACCGCCGGAGAGGGTCTTGTCGAGGGGACGTCCGAGGTAGTCCTCGGGCGCCAGGCCCACCTCACGCAGGCACTCGGCAGGTTCGCGCCGGCCGCCGATGGCCAGGTAGTCCGCCACCGTCAGCCCTTCGAAGCGGGCGGGCTCCTGCCAGGCCAGGGCCAGCCCCCGCCGCGCACGCTCGTGCAGGGGCAGTGCCGTGACGTCCTCGCCGTCGAGCAGGATGCGGCCCGCCTGGGGTCGGTAGCCGGCGCAGCCCATCAGGGCATAGGCCAGGCTGGACTTGCCAGCGCCATTGGCGCCCAGCAGGACGTGCAGTTCGCCCCTGGCCACGGTGAGGTCGATGCCGGCCAGGATGGGGCGCCCGCCCAAGGCGAGGCCAAGGCCCGTGACTTCAAGCAGCGTGCCCATCCAGACTCGTCGCTTCAGTATCCCCGCCCACCCCGCTGTCGGCGGCCCAGGGCCCCGAGCAATTCGTCCTCGCCGATGCGCCCGTCCCCTTCGGCGTCCAGGGACTCGAAGGTCTCCAGGGTGGCGTCGCAACGGGCACCCCGGCGCCGGGCGCAGGCAGCTTGCAGGGCGGCGAATTCCGCCTGGTCCAGGTAGCCGTCCCGGTTCAGATTGTGGACCGAGAACACCGGCGGCGTGGTGGGCTGGCCGGCAGTGGCCAGGCCGGCGGCGCAGAGCAGGCCGAACAGCGGTGGCATGCGCATCAATGGGCCTCCTTCACAGCGGTGGCATGCGCATCAATGGGCCTCCTTCAGATAGTCCACCAGGGCCTGCAGATCGGCCTCCTCCAGGCTGAAGCGGTGGGAGCGGATCTTGCCGGAACGCAGCAGCACCGGCACCTGTTCCGGCGAGGTGGCGAGTTTCGCCGGGTCGGCATCGTGGCAATACACGCACTGGCTGTCGTAGACCTGGGCGCCGCGCTCGACGGAGGAAACACGCTGGTCGGCTACCGCCTGGGCGGCGGGCGCCAGGGCCTGATAGAAGCCGCCTTTATCCCAGAAGCCGGGCTCGCTGCAGCCCAGGCAGGGGTGCCCCGACTCGACCGGGTTGCCCACGCCGTTCCAGCGCACGGTTGAACAGGCGTTGCGCGTCACCGGCCCCTTGCAGCCCAGTTCCAGCAGGCACCAGCCGGCCCGCGCCCCCTCGTCGTCGAAGGCCCTGGCGAAGCGGCCCGCCTCGTAGTGACCCCGCCGCGAGCAGCGGTCGTGCACGGTCTCGCCGTAGAAGGCCAGGGGCCGGCCCTGCTCGTCCAGGGGTGGAAAGGCGCCGAAGGCGATGCGGTGGGCCAGCACGGCGCTCATCACCTCGGGGATGGGCGGGCAGCCCGGCAGGTTCACCAGCGGTCGGCGTGGCACCCGGCCCTGGTCCATCAGCGCGCCGAGGCCCATGGCGCCGGTGGGGTTGGGCGCGGCGGCGGGTAGCCCACCGAAGGTGGCGCAGGTGCCCACGGCCAGTACGGCCTGGGCGGCCGCCAGGCAGCGCGCCAGCAGGCTCAGGTTGTCCTCGCCGGCGATGGTGGAGCAGGCCCCGCCCAGGGCGGTGGGCACGGCGCCGTCCACCACCAGCAGGATCTCGCCGGCATGGGCCTTGAGAGTGGCCTCAAGCGCCGCCTCCGCCGCCTCGCCCGAGGCGGCCTGCAGGGTGTGGTGGTAGTCCAGCGACAGCCAGTCGAACAGCAGGTCTTCCAGGGGCGGCGTCGTGGCACGGCCGAGGGACTCGGTGCAGCCGGTGCATTCCTGGAACGACAGCCACACCACCGGCAGGCGGCGCCCGTTCTCCAGACCCTGGGCGAGCAGCCGGGCGGCCCCTGGTGGCAGGGCCAGCAGTGAGGCGGTGACGGCGCAGAATTTCAGGAAGCTGCGTCGGCTGATGCGGCTGGTACCGTCCATGACGTCTCCGGCAAATGCCGATCTTTGCAATGGAAACATGACTGTCCGGCGCACGGCCCCATCCCTGGGCTTCGACCCTGTGGAGAAAACACTCCGAAACAGTTTGCAGCGGGCACATACCCCAACATAGCGCAACTGGGGGACTACCCCAACCCCAGCCGAGCGCCGTCGTCCGTCTCGACTGCGCCCAGGGCTGCCACCGGTGTACCATGCGTGCTGGTCCTTCTGCCGGCCATACCTTACGCTGAGCGTGGCCGACCTGCTCCAGGGTCGGCACCCCAGCGCGTGCTCGGGCATGTTCCAAGCGAGACACCCGCCTATCTTCGAACTGGAGGGAACGAGAGATGGATCGAGTACAGACGGTCTCCGGGTCGATGTTCCCGGCCTACTTCCCGCCGGAACTGCTGCAACGCGCCCGCCTGCGCACGTTGCGCCGCGGAGAGCTTCTCTTCGGCTATGGCGAGCGCATCGATTCGTTGCACCGCGTTGTCTCGGGGCAGATCTCCCTCATCCACCTGTTGCCGGATGGCGCCCAGCTGATCCTGATGCGCACGCGCTCGGGCGAGTTCATTGCCGAGTGCAGTGTCTGTGCCGAGGAATACACCTGCGAGGCGCGGGCCGATATGGAGAGCCTCGTCGCCTCGTTGCCGATGGCGGAATTCGACCGCTGGCTGATCCAGGATGGCGGCTTTGCACGTGCCTGGGCACTGGATCTCGCCCGCCGGCTGAAAGATCAGTTCATGCGCTACCAGCGCCTGAGTCTGCGCAGCGCGCGCGACCGCATCCTGCACTACCTGTACGGCGAGGCCGATATGCGTGGCATGCTCAGCCTGCCCGGCAGCTATGCGGATTGGGCGGCAGAACTGGGACTCACGAAGGAGACCCTTTACCGCACGCTGGCCGCCCTGGAAGACGAGGGGCTGGTGAAACGCGAGGGCAGACGGCTCACGGTGCAGCGGACGCGTTGCGATGGCTGTCACCATCGAGAATGAGAGCAATTGTGATCCGCATCATACTGACTCCGCAAAACGCATCCATCTATCTGTTTTATCTAAATAAATAAATTTCGCAGGCGCTGCGTCCAATCATCCGTATCACCGCTGAGTCCTGATTACGATACCACCGCGATCGTGGCTGAGGCCCGGGTCTTGAGGCCGGGCAGCGAGGAGGGGATATGCAGCGTGCGCGATGGATGCGGCGCCTGGGCTGGGGGTTCGCAACCTGGCTGTTGGCGAGTGTACCCGCCTGGGCGGCAACGGTGGTGGGGCAGGTCAAGGATGCCCACAGCGGCCGGCCGGTCGCCGGCGCGCTGATCATGGTGCAGGGCACCCAGCGCAGCACTCATACCGATGCCGACGGGCGTTTCGTTCTCGACACGGGGGATGCCGACCTCGAAGAACGGCACATCACCGCTTGGCGCGACGGCTATTCGATCGCGGCGGGCAAGGTGGGCGCAGGCAAGCCGCTGAACCTGTCCCTCACCCCCCTGCCGCCGGACGACCCCAGCTACGACTACCAGTCAGCCGAGACTTGTGGCGCCTGCCACGTGGACATTTTTCGTCAGTGGCAGAACACCAGCATGGGGCGGGCGACTGGGCAGAAGCTGCCGCAGAAACTGCAGTTCTATCTGGGCACCAACGACGAAGGCAGATTCGACGGGTTGGGTTTCGGCTGGAAGTATTTCGCGCCGATGATGGGCATCTCGCAGGGCCTGCACGCCATGGACCTGGACCACTATGTCGGTACCTGCGTCAACTGCCATGCCCGCGGCGCGACCTGGAAGGCAGGCGTATTCGAACCGCACCGCAAGCTCAATCCGGCCACCGGTGAGGTGTTCGTTTCCGGCAACCTCAAGGTCTTCCGTTTCGATAAGCTGGCCACGGCCGGGGTAGGCAACGGCAGCGAAGGCATCACCTGTGATGTCTGCCACTCGGTGCAGGACGTGCGCATCCACCACGACCAGTTCGGCAATCTGGAGACGGTCAAGATCGACCAGATGGAGATCGTCCGGCGCGGTGAGGTCAAGTTCGGACCCTATCCGGACGCCGTAAGCCCAGCGCACAAGACGGCCTACAGCCCCATCTTCAAGAAGTCGGAGTTTTGCGCCATGTGCCACATGGAGCGCGCCGACGACCTCGAAGGGGTAGGGGTGCAGGCGCTGCTCACCCTTGACGAATACCCGCGTTGGAAGGCCAATTTCGACGCCGGCAAGACCGATAAGCAGTGCCAGGATTGCCACATGTACACCGGTGGGCGTGGAGAGTGGAGCATGAACAAGGCCGCGGTGATGGGGCCGGAGCGTGCGCCCGAAACCCTGTACGGCCACCATTGGCGCGGCAGCTATTTCGACGGTGAGATGGCGAAACGCGCCTCCAACCTCAAGCTTTCGGCTAGGCGAGTGGGCGAGGAGATCGTCGTCACCGCCGAGGTGGCCAACGTCGGCGCCGCACACAAGATGCCCGGTGGCCCGCCGTTCCGGCAGATGTTGCTGCTGATCACGGCGACCGATGCCAACGGCAATGCCCTGCGGCCGCTCGATCCAGTGCGTGCCGACCCCAACGATGCGGCACACGCGAACCGCATCATCGACGTGGGCGGCGGTTATCGCAAGTACGGCTTCTTCAAGTTGTGGGAGCTGCAAAACGGCCGGCCTTTCCCGAATATGCCCTACGAGGGCCACATCGGCAAGATCTACAACGCCTCCTGGGTGACTCCGGCTTTCTTCCCAATGGCGTGGATGTTCCAGTATTTCTGGATCGGGGTGGTGCCGCTGGCGATCGGCCTCATCGGCTTCTCGCCCCTGCGCGCGATGTTCGGGGCTGCGCCGCGCGCCGACGCACCCAGTTTCTTCAGCGGTAACGTCGGCACCCTAGACCGCCTGTTGCGCATACTCGCCGGTGTCGCCCTACTCGCCTGGGTGCCCATGCCCTGGGGCTTGGTCGGTCTCATCCCGCTCATGAGCGGCGTGCTGGGCTGGTGCCCGACCTATCGGCTGCTCGGTCGGCTGGACACGCGCGAGAAAGGCGGCTTCTTCCAGCGTAACGTCGGCACGCTGGACCGCTCCCTGCGTGTCCTCGCCGGCCTGGCGCTGCTTTTCGCCCTGCCGGCGCCTTGGCACTGGATCGGTCTGCTACCGTTGTTGAGCGGGGTACTCGCCTGGTGTCCTACCTACCGTCTGATCGGCAACGTCAATACCTGTGGCAGCCAGTCCGCCAACCTGTTCAGCCCCAATCTGGGCACGGGCGACCGCCTGCTGCGCGCCGCCATCGGCCTTGCCCTGCTATCCCTGCTGTTCTGGGGGCCGAAGACCGCCTGGGGCGCGCTGGGCCTGATCCCCCTGTTCACCGCCCTCATGGGGAGCTGCCTGCCCTATCGGCTCGCCGGCATCGACACGCGCAGCGAGCGGGAGCGTGCGGGCCAGGGAGCGTCCTGGATGAACCTCGACCCTGGCGAGCGCCGCCGCCGCATGCTGGTGGGCTTCGTCCTGATCGCGCTGGCGGCCGTACTGCCAAGGGTGGGCGCCATGCATGTCTGGCCGGTGGGCGGATTCGCCGCCGAGCGTGTGCTCTACGACACCCGCCTCGACTACAAGACGTCCGACGTCACACACTACCGCTTCGCCGCGCCCGCCTCCGGTCCGGTCAAGGTCGGCGCGCAGCTCGTCTACTACCGCCACTGGTACTTCATGGAGGCGATCAAGGGCGAACGGTACTGGGGCAGCGACAAGTGGAAGTACCTGCTGCACGAGCTGAGGCTGGATCTCGACAACCAAGACGGCAGCTACGTGGTGGCCGACGCCGGCAACTACGACGGCAGCCTCGCCGACATGCCGCCCATACCCGCCACTGCCGGTGCCGGTTCCATGCGGGCGATGACGGCGGCCAACGTGCAGTCGGCCCCAGCGCGTGACGGAAAAGGGGGCTAAGGCATGGGCTGGCTGATCGGCGGCGCGCTGCTTGTGTGCTGCATCGGCATCCCACTTCTGATCCGCTTCGTGCAAAAGCGCCGCGCGCAGGCGAGAACGGCCGGCAAGCCCGAGGCGTAACCCTGAGCGATCAAACCCCCAGGCTCTACAGGGGTATCCATGGAGGCAAACGAGAGGAGACACAACGATGAAGCGCACATACCCGGACCGCAAACGCACCCCCAGCGCGGCAGCCCTTGGCCTTGCCCTGCTCACGGCAGCCACCGCCGCCAGCGCCAACATCGGCATGGAAAACGTCGGCTTCAGCGCCAAGTCCATGGGACGGGCCGGCACCAACATCGCCGTGGGTGACGATGCCAGCGTGATGAACACCAACCCGGCGCTGCTGGCCAACATCCGCGCGGCGCGCGCCGACGCCAACGTCGAGATGATGTTCCCGGAGTTCGGTTACCGAAACACTGCCAACGACAGCGACGGCAAGAGCCCGATCTACGTCATGCCTTCCCTGGGCTACGCCAGGCGCATCAACGAACGGCTGGTGCTGGGGATCGCCATGTTCAACGAGGGCGGCACCGGCACCGACTATGGGGTGCTCAACGTGGACAACACCCTCTTCGGTGCCGGCAAGTCGCCTGCTTCGCCCAACATCGACGGCGTCGAGCACTTCAGCGAGTTCGGCTACATGATCGTGACCCCCACGGTTGCTTATCAGATCGCCGACGGGCTGCACCTGGGGCTGTCGCCCCAGATCGGCTATGGCATGCTGCGCATGAAGATGCCGATGCCCATGGACCTGAGCGGGATAGGTGTCGGGCCGTTCGAGTTCGGCGCGGTGGACATGGACGGCAGTGACGTCAACTTCCGCGCCAAGCTCGGGCTCTACTACGACGGTGGCCGCTACGGCTTGGGCCTGGCCTACACCACCGAGGCGGCGCTCGATGCCGAGGGCGATGTCACCGTCACCTCGCCCAGCATGGGCATCATGCGCGGCAAGGGCTTGATGAAGATCGGTTGGCCGGCGTCGCTCAAGGCGGGCGTCTACTATGACGCCGGGTCCCTGGGCCGCATCACCGCCGAGGTGCAGCGGGTCGAGTGGAGCAAATACTTCAGTGCCGTGCCGGTGACCTGGACCTTTCCCGGCGGCATGCAGCAGTCCTTCACCATGGACGTGGGCATGAAGGACCAGACGGCCTGGCGTCTGGGCTACGAATACCCGCTGAACGCCGCCGTCACCCTGCGCGCCGGTTGGACCCACGGCAAGAACCCGATTCCCTCGACAGGCATCATCGCCATCTTCAATCCCATCGTCGAGGATCACCTCACCTTCGGGTTGGGCTACCAGGGCGGCAAGAGCTTCGAGTTCAACATGGCGGTGGTGCGCGGTCTGAACAATACGCTCACCGGTGCGTCCAGCCACCCCTTCCCGGATGCCGCCAACAGCCAGACCGACATGGCCTTCTGGTCCATGGTCATGCAACTGTCCTATAAATGGTGAGAGGGGCAGGGACGAGTCAAGCGGACACGGCCACAATTAACCTCAGGACACGCCCCGTGGCCAGGACGTTTGTCCCCAGCTACGCCACCTCGGATGGCGGGAAAGGGGGCGACCGTCATCCAGTAGGCTGTTGTATCTGAGCTGCAGGACGCCATACGTCCCAGATCGGCTTCGTGCCGGCGCTGCGGTGTATGCCATGGTCGGCAAACCCGTTCTGCGTGGCGATAATGGCAGCATGCTCAAGGCCACCACGGTGCCCGCTATGCGCCAATGGCAGGGTGTGAACCCGTGCTACTCGTGTCCGCGCATGTCCGACGGCAACACCCTCGTCGCGTTGCTGTTCAAGACGGTCAGACAGCGTGCGTAATCCCCGGCGCACACAACTCCTGATCTCCCGATTCAGGCAATAACCATCTGTGCTCACTCCGATAGTTACAGGGCGCCAGAACTTGCGCATCTACCCTCGTCGTCGCGCGCCTGACAAAGGTGCACGACGTATTAGGTCTATGCGATCGACAGAGACCCGAAACCTATGGTCTCTGTGAACGACTTGACCTGGGAGTGATTCACACATGGGCATCCTGCCCTTGGTGCAGGCTGGTCAGATGGCATCGGTTAGAATTGGCCGAGATCCTCAGCCCTGCCAAAAACCATGTTCCACCTGCTCTATCTGCGAGGGGTATACGCCCTGTCGGATTTTCGCCTCGCCAAATTGCTTCAAACGCTGCACCCGCTCGGGGTGAGGCGGATCGCGGCGGAGTTCCGTTATTTCATCGAGCTTGACGCTGCTCTCGCGGCGGAGGATCAGGCGTTCCTGGGCAAGCTGCTGCAGGCCGAGCCGCACGAGCCACAGAGTACAGCGCTGCTGGTGACGCCGCGGGTGGGCACCGTGTCGCCCTGGTCGTCCAAGGCCACGGATATCGCCCGCAATTGCGGTCTCGAGGCGGTGCGCCGCATCGAGCGGGGGGTGGCCTGGCAGCTCAGGGGGGCGCGCGGGACGCGCTTGGATGAGGGTACGCTCGCCAAGGCGCTACCATACTTACATGATCGCATGACCGAGAGCGTGCTGCGGGACGAACGCGAGGCGGTGCGGCTGTTCCAGCACCTGGTGCCACGGTCGCTGGCCACCGTGGACATCCTCAGCGGCGGGCGCGCGGCCCTCACTCAGGCGAACGCCGAGTGGGGGCTCGCGCTGTCGCCCGACGAGATCGATTACCTACTGGGGCATTTCACCCGCGTCGGGCGCAACCCCACTGACGTGGAGCTGATGATGTTCGCCCAGGCCAATTCCGAGCACTGCAGGCACAAGATCTTCAACGCGGCCTGGGTGATCGACGGCGTGCCGCAGCCGGAGAGCCTTTTCGGCATGATCCGGCATACCCACGCCGTGCGGCCGCAGGGGACGCTCTCGGCCTATGCCGACAACGCCGCAGTGATCGAGGGGGCGCGGGTTGCGCGCTTCTACCCCGAGGCGGACGGGGTCTACCGCTGGCACGCGGAGCCCACCCATATCCTCATGAAGGTGGAGACGCACAACCATCCCACCGCGATCTCGCCCTATCCCGGCGCGGCCACCGGCGCCGGCGGGGAGATACGCGACGAGGGGGCGACCGGGCAGGGGGCGAAGCCCAAGGCCGGCCTCACCGGTTTTTCGGTGTCCAACCTGCGGATTCCGGGGGCCATACAACCTTGGGAGATCGACTACGGCCGGCCCGAGCGCATTGCCTCGGCGCTTACCATCATGATCGAGGGGCCCATCGGCGCGGCGGCCTTCAACAACGAGTTCGGCCGCCCCAATCTGGCTGGCTATTTCCGCAGCTTCGAGCTGATGACACCGGACGGGCAGGTGCGTGGCTACCACAAACCGATCATGCTGGCCGGTGGTATCGGCAACATCCGTGAGGACCACATTCACAAACGGCCTTTCCCAGCCGGCACGCTGTTCGTGCAAATTGGGGGACCGGGCCTGCTGATCGGGCTGGGCGGAGGGGCGGCCTCTAGCCTCGCCGCCGGTTCCAATGTCGAGGCCCTGGACTTCGACTCGGTGCAGCGCGGCAACCCCGAGATACAGCGGCGCGCCCAGGAGGTCATCGACCGCTGTTGGCAGTTGGGGCCAGATAATCCCATTCTCTCCATCCACGACGTGGGCGCCGGCGGGTTGTCCAACGCGCTGCCGGAACTCGCGCATGGCGCCGGGCTGGGCGGGCGTTTCGAGCTCAGGGACGTGCCGAGCGAGGACCCTGGCATGAGCCCGCGTGAGATCTGGTGCAATGAGGCGCAGGAACGCTACGTGCTGGCCATCGCGCCGGAGGACCTGCCGCGTTTCGCCGCCATCTGTGCGCGTGAGCGCTGTCCCTATGCCGTGGTGGGCCATGCCAGCGACGACGGCCGCCTGGTGGTGACCGACCGCTACTTCGGCAACACGCCTGTGGACATGGAGATGGCCGTGTTGCTGGGTAAACCGCCGCGCATGACACGCGAGGTCAGGCGCGTTGTACCGGTACTACGTCCCTTCGGCGCCGAGGGCTTGGACCTCAAAGAGGCCGTGTACCGCGTCTTGCGCCATCCGACGGTGGCGGCGAAGACCTTCCTCATCACCATCGGCGACCGCACGGTGGGTGGTTTCACGGCGCGTGATCAAATGGTGGGGCCTTGGCAGATGCCGGTGGCCGACTGTGCGGTGACCACCCTCGGTTACGACACCCACGTCGGCGAGGTCATGGCTATCGGCGAGCGCACGCCGCTCGCGCTGATCGATCCGGCTGCCTCGGGGCGCATGGCAGTGGCCGAGGCAGTCATGAATATTGCCGCAGCCCGTATCGAGCGTATCTCGGACATCCGCCTGTCGGCCAATTGGATGGCAGCGGCCGGACATCCCGGTGAGGATGCCGCGCTGTACGACACGGTACGCGCAGTGACCAAGGAGCTGTGCCCGGCCCTCGGTATCAGCATACCGGTCGGCAAGGATTCCATGTCCATGCGCACGGTGTGGGAAGAGGGTGGCGAGCGCAAGAGCGTGGTGGCGCCGCTGTCGCTGATCGTCTCCGCCTTCGCCCCTACGCCGGATGCGCGCGCCACCCTCACGCCACAACTGCGCACCGACTACGGGCCGACCGATCTGATCCTCATCGACCTGGGCGAGGGCAATAATCGCCTGGGCGGCAGCATCCTGGCCCAGGTCTATGGCGAGCTGGGCGATGTGTGTCCGGACGTAGACGCGCCGCAGCACCTCAAGGCCTTTTTCGCGGCGATCCAACGGCTCAATGCCGAAGGCAAGCTGCTCGCCTACCACGACCGATCCGACGGCGGGCTGTTCGTGACCCTCTGCGAGATGGCCTTCGCCGGGCGCACCGGCATCGATGTGGATGTCGATGAGCTGCGTTACCACCGCCTGCACGAGGACATTCGCCGCGATGTGGAGGGTGCTCCAGAGCCGCGCGAACCCTATACCAGCCGGCTGTTCGGCATCCTGTTCAACGAGGAGCTGGGGGCAGTGCTGCAGGTGCGCCGCGCCGACACCCCGCATGTCATGCAGACCTTCATCGAGGCTGGGCTGCGCGACGCGTTCTATGTCATCGGCACGCTCAATCGCAAGGACCGGATCCGCATCCTGCGCGAGGGCCGACCGGTGCTAGACGAGGCGCGTGCGGACCTGCTTGCCGCCTGGTGGGAGACCTCCTGGCGCATGCAGCGCCTGCGTGACAACCCGGCCTGTGCCGACCAGGAGTATGAGGCCCTGCGTGACGCGCGCGACCCGGGCCTGAACGTGCGACTCCGTTTCGATCCGGCCGAGGACGTGGCCGCGCCCTACGTCAAGCGGGCGAGCGCCCGGCCGCGCGTAGCCATCCTGCGCGAACAGGGGGTCAATGGCGAGGTGGAGATGGCCGCAGCCTTCGACCGGGCGGGCTTCACGGCGGTGGACGTGCACATGAGCGACATCCTCGCGGGCCGAGTCAGCCTGGCCGAGTTCAAGGGCCTGGCTGCCTGCGGTGGCTTCAGCTATGGCGACGTGCTGGGCGCCGGCGGCGGTTGGGCGGCGACTATCTTGCACAATGCGCGTGCACGCGAGGAATTCGAGACCTTTTTCCACCGCGCCGACACCTTTGCCCTGGGGGTGTGTAATGGCTGCCAGATGATGAGCCGGCTCAAAGAGCTCATTCCGGGTGCGCAGGACTGGCCGCGCTTCGAGCGCAACCTGTCGGAGCAGTTCGAGGCGCGCTTCAGCCTCGTGGAGGTGCCGGATAACCCCTCCATCCTTTTTGCTGGCATGGCCGGCAGCCGCATGCCGATCGCCGTGGCGCACGGGGAGGGCAGGGCGGTGTTCGCCAGCGCGGCGCAGCAGCGGCGCGCGCGGGTGTGTCTGCGTTACGTGGACAACCGCGGCCGCGTGACCGAACGCTATCCCTACAACCCGAATGGCTCACCGCGCGGCATCACGGGGCTCACCACGCCAGACGGCCGCTTCACCATCATGATGCCGCATCCCGAGCGCCTGTTTCGCGCCGTTCAGCATTCCTGGCGGCCGGACGACTGGGGCGAGGTGGGGCCGTGGCTGCAGTTATTCCGCAATGCGCGCGCGTGGGTCGGCTGAGGCGGATCCTGAAGTTCCAGGACGCCGGCTACGATGCGCATTGCGCACTGCCGTATCCTAAAGCGTGATCGGCACGAGGAGTAATGGGATCAGCCACCAGGGCAGGAGCTGACGCACTTCCAGCGTGAGCGTGGGGCTGGGTGCGCTCTCCACCTGGTCGTCACCCAGGGCGACGACCCGCAGGCGATACTCGCCCGGTTTGGGTCTGACCAGATGAACCTGCGGCGCCGTGCTCACGACGCGCTGCACGATGCGGCTGAAGCCGGTATCGACGGCCATCTCGACCCGGTAGGCTGGGGCTTCACCTTGCCATTGCAGTTCGATCAACTGGCCCGCGATGCGTGCCTGCAGGGCGAATGGGGCCTCGGGCGGCAGGACGATGGGACTTGCCTGGCTCCAGGCGCCGGCCTGGCCGTCGGCCTCCAGGCCTCGCACGCGCCAGTAGTAGCGGCCCGGCTTGAGTTCGAGCTGAACCTGCGTTGAGTCGAGCTTGCGTTGGATGAGCGGGGTATCGAGCGAGGGGGTCTTGCCGACAGCGAGCTCATATTGGTTGGCGCCAGCCACGGCGAGCCAGGTGAGGTGGACGCGGCCGGCCTCGATGCGGGCCTCGCCCAGCGTCGGCGCGGCCGGCAGGGGTCGGACCTCGAAGGATGAGGTCTTGCCCCACAGGTGGCACTCGCCCTTTTCGTCCAGGCTGGCCATCCGCCAGTACCAGGTGCCAGGCGGTAGCTGTTCGGTATGGCGGGTGACGGCGTTGAGCCGGGCCTCGCGCACGTTCTCGGCGAAATGCGGGTGGGGAGACAGTTGCAGCACGAAGCCATGCGCTTCCTCGGGCATGCTCCAGGCGAAGCTCACGTTGCCATCATAGCTGCGCTGTCCGGGGGCGGGGGCACTAGGCTGCGGCGGCATGGGGCGCAGGTCGAGTTCGAAGGGATGGTCGCGATTGCGCCCCTCGAGACCCTCTGCGTCAATTGCGCGGATGCGCAGAAAGTACTGGCCGTCGGGTAGGGCATCGTCCCACTCGACCACGGGCAAGTCTGTCAGGGACTCCAGCAACAGGGTGCTGAAGCCAGGGTCGGCGGCGATCTGGGCGCGCCAGGCGCGTGCTGCAGGATCGCGCTGCCAGGAGAAACGGATGGGCAGGGCGCGGATGCGGCTGGGCAGGGCGATCGCCTCGGGTGGTGGCAGGAGCGCGCGCGCCGGCTCAGGCGGGCGGCCGGCCTCGGTGAGGGTACCCTGGCCTGCGCCCAACAGTACCTCTTGGCGTTGCGCCGCAACCCTTACCGCCCCCTCCAGGACCTCGCCGCGCAGTATCCTGGTTTCGCCGTCCATGTTGAGGCGGAAGGCGGTGCCGCGCAGCCCGGCCACGGCCACCGGCGTGCGCACCTGCATGCCCCCGGCCGGCGCCACTTGTCGGCTGGCATTGGCCTCGAGACGGCCATCTTCCAGGTTGAGCTCGGTCGCGACCATGCCGGTCTCGCCATAGGCGGCCAGCCGCCCGAAGGTCAGACGCGAGGATGGCTGCTGGTTGATCACCGAGCCATCGGCCAGGCGGATGCTGGCGAAGCTGCGCGGGCCGGTCAGTACGGTCTCGCCGCCGGTGAGGCGATCGCCCACCGCCAGGGGGCGAAAGTTGCCGTCCGCGGGACGCACCCGAACGTTGCCGGCGACATGGGTGACCATGGCCGGGGCGGGCTCCACGCGTAGGAGTTCCACCGGGATGCGGATACGGGTGTTGGCGGGCAGGGCGCGATCGTGCGGGATCTTGTTCAGTTGCATCACCTTGGGCCAGTCCCGCCAGTTCTTGAGGTACCTCACTCCGATCTGGCTCAGGGTGTCGCCGGGGTAGGTCAGGTAGAGCCAGTCCGCGGCCGGGGCGCGGGCAGGGAGGAGCAGGGCGAGGCACAGGACGATCAGACGCATGAGGCGAGCAGGGACTGACGAATGCAGGACGAGGACCTATAGTAACTCCGACCGCCCCCCTTGCGTTGCCGGATGGAGTCGGCCGGGCAGTGGTAGTGCTCGATGTTAGAATGGTGGCTTCTCAGTAATCGCTAATATTCATGTCCCGACGGCTGCGCAACATCGCCATCATCGCCCACGTCGACCACGGCAAGACTACCCTGGTGGACAAGCTACTGCAGCAATCCGGCACTTTTGCCGCGCACCAACAGGTCTCCGAGCGGGTGATGGACTCGAACGAGCTGGAGCGCGAGCGGGGCATCACCATCTTGGCCAAGAACACGGCCATCGACTACCGCGGCACGCGCATCAACATCGTGGACACGCCGGGGCATGCCGATTTTGGCGGCGAGGTCGAGCGGGTTTTGGGTATGGTGGATGGCTGTCTGCTGCTGGTGGACGCCGTCGAGGGGCCCATGCCACAGACCCGCTTCGTCACCCGTAAGGCGCTGCAGCATGGGCTTCGCCCCATCGTCGTGGTCAATAAGGTGGACCGTCCGGGGGCACGGCCGGATTGGGTGGTGAACCAGACCTTCGACTTGTTCGACAAGTTGGGGGCCAGCGAGGCGCAACTCGATTTCCCGGTGGTCTACGCCTCGGCGCTGCAGGGCTGGGCCTGCCGCGACATCGCGCAGCCGGCGCAGGACATGCAGCCTCTGTTCGAGGCCATCCTGGAACATGTCGAGCCGCCGGCCGACGCGGTCGATGCGCCGTTGCAGATGCAGATCGCGGCGTTGGATTATTCGAATTATCTCGGCCGCCTGGGGATTGGTCGTATCCGCCGCGGACGCATGCGGCCGGGCCAGGAGGTGATGGTGCTGATGGGTGAGACCTTCCGGGAGAAGGCCCGCATCGGCCAGGTGCTGGGCTTCAGGGGTCTGGAGCGCATCCCGGTAGAGGAGGCCCTGGCCGGCGACATCGTCATCGTCTCCGGCATCGAGCACGTGGCCATCGGCGCAACCATCGCCGATGCCGAGCGGCCCGAGGCCCTGCCGATGATCACGGTGGACGAGCCGACGCTCAGCATGAATTTCCAGGTCAACACCTCGCCTTTCGCTGGCCGCGAAGGCAAGTACGTTACCAGCCGCAACTTGCGCGAGCGGCTCATGAAGGAACTGAACACCAACGTGGCCCTGCGCGTGGAGGACACCGCCGACACCGACGTGTTCAAGGTCTCTGGCCGTGGTGAGCTGCACTTGACCATCCTGCTGGAGAACATGCGGCGCGAGGGCTATGAGTTGGCGGTCTCGCGCCCGCAGGTGGTGATCCGTGAAATGGATGGCGAACGTCAGGAGCCCTATGAGCTGCTGACCGTGGACGTGGAGGAGACGCACCAGGGTGCGGTGATGGAGGAGCTGGGCCTGCGTCGCGGCGAACTCCTCGACATGGTGCCCGATGGCCAGGGCCGGGTGCGGCTGGAATACCGCATCCCGGCCCGTGGGCTCATCGGCTTCCAGGGCGAGTTCCTATCGCTCACCCGCGGCACGGGCCTGATGAGCCACATCTTCGACGATTGGGGGCCGCTGCGCCCGGACATGCCGGGGCGACGCAACGGCGTGCTGATCTCGGCCGAGGACGGCAACGCCGTGGCCTATGCCCTGTGGAAGCTGCAAGAACGCGGCCGCATGTTCGTGCGGCCGGGCGACCCCGTCTACGAGGGGATGATCATCGGCGTGCATAGCCGCGACAACGACCTCACCGTCAACCCGGTGCGCACCAAGCAACTGACCAACATCCGCGCTGCCGGCAAGGACGAGGCCATCGACCTCACGCCGCCGATCGAACTCACCCTGGAACGGGCGGTGGAGTTCATCGAGGACGACGAGCTGGTGGAGATCACCCCGAAGTCCATCCGTCTGCGCAAGCGCTACTTGAAGGAGCATGAGCGCAAGCGCGCGGCGCGCGGGGTTCAGGCGTGAGCGGCGAGGGGTGAGGCGTGCGCAGTGGAGTGTTTTCTGCCCTGTTCGGGCGGTCTGAACCTGAGTTTGATGAGACGGCCTGGCGCGAAGTGCTCGCGCTGCCGGTGTTTGCCGGCCTGACGGCAGAGGAGCTCGCCCGGCTGCGCGAACGCGCGCTCGGCATCCTCGCTGACAAGACCTTCAGTGGTGCCGGTGGGGTCGAGGTCGACCCTTACATGCGCACCGTCATCGCCGCCTTCGCTGCCCTTCCCGTACTGGAACTGGGCCATGCGGCCTATGGCGACTGGCGCGAGATCGTGGTCTATCCCGCGGAGTTCATCCACGACGGCCACGAGATCGACGAGGCCGGCGTGGTGCACCACCTGCGGCACGTGCGCGCCGGCGAGGCGATGGAAGGGGGACCTCTGGTCCTGTCCTGGGACGACGTCGCCGCCAGTGGCGGCGGCGAGGGTTACAACGTGGTGATTCACGAATTCGCCCATAAACTGGACATGGCCAACGGCGCCGTCGATGGCCTGCCGGCCTTGCCCCGCGACATGCGGGTGGCCGATTGGGCGGCCGCCTTCACCGCAGCCTATGACGACTTCTGCCGGCGCGTTGATACGGGGGAGGAGACCGAGATCGATCCCTATGCTGCCGAGAGCCCGGCCGAGTTCTTTGCCGTGCTGAGCGAGTATTTCTTCGAGTGGCCGCAGCCGCTCGCTACGGCCTACCCGGCGGTATACGCCCAACTGTGCCGCTATTTCCGGCAGGACCCCTTGCAAAGACAGGAGCACGCAGCCCCATGACCCTACAATACCACGACCACCGGCACGCGCGCGAGGTCAGCGAGCGCTGCATCTTCGACACCGATGTCCACCACTTCGAGCGTGATGTCATCGATGCCTCGCACCAGCACATCGTGCTGGTCGATTTCTGGGCCGATTGGTGCGGCCCCTGCCATGCCCTCTCACCGGTTCTCGCTCGGGTCGTTCCCCGCTACGAGGGGCGCGTGCGCCTGGCCAAGGTGGAGGTGGACGCCGGCGAAAACATGAAGCTCGCCGGCCGCTACGGCTGCCGCGGCTTCCCCACCGTTTTGTTGTTCAAGGAGGGCGAGGAGCGCGCCCGTTTCCACAGCGCCCGGCCTGAGCACTTCGTGCGTGAGTTCATCGAGGCGCATCTCTAAGAATGATTGACGACAGGAGCCAGCAGACGGCCGATTGGCAGCGGCACCCGGGCGCCTACGGTAACCGCCGACCGTCTGCCCTGCGCGCGGCCGAGATCGAGCCCTTCCGGGTGATGGACATCCTGGGGCACGCACAGGCGTTGCAGGCAGAAGGCCGTGACGTGATCCACCTGGAGGTGGGCGAGCCCGATTTTCCGACGCCGCCGCCCATCGTCAAGGCAGGTATCCGCGCACTCAAGGCCGGCCAGACCCGCTATACGCCAGCCCTAGGGCTGCCCGAGCTGCGCGCCGCCATCGCCGGATACTACCGCCAGCGTCATGGGGTGACAGTGTCGCCTGCGCGCATCGCCGTCACACCAGGTGCCTCTGGCGCATTGCTCCTGGCCTTGGCCGCCCTGTTCGACCCCGGTGACGAATTGCTCATGAGCGATCCTGGCTATCCCTGCAACCGGCACTTCGCCCGGCTGCTAGAGGTGCGGCCGGTGGGGGTGCCGGTGGAGGCCGCCAGCGGCTTCCAGCTCACCGCCGAGGCGGTCACGCGTCACTGGGGCCCGCGCACGTGCGGCGTGCTGGTGGCCAACCCGGGCAACCCTGCCGGCACGCTGATCGCGCCGGCCGAACTCGCTGCCATCCACGCGCAGGTGCGCGCGCGCGGCGGCTGGCTGCTGGTGGACGAGATCTATCACGAGCTCATCCACGACCGCGAAGCGCCGAGCGCCGCCGGGCTTGGCGAGGACGTGCTGGTGATCAACAGCTTTTCCAAATATTGGTGCATGACCGGCTGGCGCCTGGGCTGGCTCATCGCTCCCGAGGGGCTGATGCCGGCGGTGGAGCGCCTGGCCCAAAACCTGTTTCTCGCTGCGCCCACCCCGGCCCAGCACGCCGCCCTGGCCGCCTTCGATCCGGCGACCCTGGGCATCCTGAACCGCTACAAGGCGGAACTACGCGCACGACGCGAGCGATTGCTGCCCGCACTGCGGGACCTGGGTTTCGATATCCCGATTAAGCCCGAGGGGGCGTTCTACATCTATGCCGGCCTGGGTCGTCTGGCCGATGATGGCGAGGTCTTCGCCCGGCAACTGCTTAAGGAGGCTGGTGTGGCGATCACCCCCGGCCGTGATTTCGGTCAGCATGACACCACTCGCCACGTGCGCTTTGCCTATACCACCGACGGCGCCAGGATGGCCGAGGCGATCGATCGCATTGCCAACTGGCTAGTCCGACGCTCGGCGGCGTAAGCCAGCGAGCTTAAGCAGCCCCAACGCCAATAGGCCGAGAGTGGCCGGCGCGGGCACAGCGTGCCTGGGTGGGGATGCGAGCCAGATGGTGTCGTTGGCGCAGTTCATTGTCCAGTGGATGTTGAATGGGCTGCCATCCCAGCCGGCGCTGGTCAGCAGATCAAGGCCCACGCCCAACTCATAGAAATAATGACGATCCGTCGTGTGGCTGCCCCAGCCAGTGACGGCTGTCGTGGTGTAGACCAGCTCGGCCATGCCCACATAGTCGCCGGCGGTCAGATAGGTCGGCCGCTTGGCCGGCGACACCGGGTATTGTGTGTCGTTTTCCTCCCACAGACCTAGGGCATGACTGCTGACCTGGTATACGCCCCCCTCGATGAAGGTACTCTCGAAGCCGCTGGGTAATCGATGATTGATGTTGATGGCCAGCTCATAGCTGCCGTCCCTGCCGAAATCAAGGAAGAAGTCGCCGGCGCCATAACTGTTGGTACTAGGATTGTGCAGGGTGCGCGGGTTGTGTCCTGTTGCCAGGGCCACGTACAGCCGGCCGCCCTGGATCAGGGCATACATCGCCTCGGCATCATAGGCTTGGCCGCCCCATCCGGGATTCAGGTAGGTGCCTCCACCGCCCGTTTGATCTTCGTTGCGGGCGTGTATTCGTGGATCGGATGGCAGCCAGGTCGCGGGGTCGATACCCCAGTCGTTGAGGTTGCCGTCGATGGAGATGGTCAAGGCCCAGGCCTGGCTGACACCTGCCGAGATTGCCAGGCTGAGGATGCTCGAGTGTAGTTTCATCATCTGCTCCAGAATATTGTCTGTCTGGAGGCAAGCACATGTTGTGCCAGGCTGTATCGTTATATATAAATCATGGACTTATAAATGTGTTCTCGGGGATGGGCCAGGCATGGGTGTCGAAATGGATGACGCTGGCGTCACAGGCTCCGCGGACGCCAGACAACAAAAAAGCCGGCCAATGGCCGGCTTTTCCGAGCAGAGGCCCGCGAGGATTACTGCTTGGGCGGCTCGGCAGGAGCAGCCGGGGCGGCTTCGGGCGCAGGGGCCGGAGCCTCGGCAGCCGGGGCGGCAGCCTCAGGCGCAGGAGCAGCCTCGGGCGCAGGGGCGGGGGCCGGAGCCTCGGCAGCCGGGGCGGCAGCCTCGGGCGCGGGCTCTTCTTTCTTGCCGCAAGCAGACAGAGAAACAGCCAACAGGGCAGCGAGCAGGACGGAGTATTTCATTGATGTTCCCTATGTGAAGTTGATCGAATGACCCTTGAATGCAACCGGCGCACACGGCACCGATCGGCGTGAAATTTTAACAAAACACCATGCGAAATCCACACTCACAAGATTTTTTGGTCTCGGGCGCAAGGGGCTTTGGCTGGACTGCGTCTTTTACGCAACAGACGCTGTGGCTCATGGCAGGCGAAAGCCATCACGACCGAGCGTGTCAAAACGCTCGCCGCCATGGGTTTGACCAGGCCGGCGTGTGTCACTTGGCAGAGGGCACGCCCGTTCCGGGCCAGAGATAGCCGGCCTTGTACATCTCGTAGAGGACGGCCAAGAGATCGTCGGGCAGCGGCATCGGTGGCAGGGCTCGTTGGTCGGCCAGCTTCCGCATCAGGCGACGCTGTCCAGGAGGGAACACCAGACGTTCGCCGTTGATGTAGAAGGACGGACCATGAAACAGCAGGCGTGTGCGAGGGTCGAGATGAAGCCCATGAGCGCCGGCCTTTTCAGCGAAGCGCTCCAGGCGCAAGGGCCGACGCGGTGGCTCGAAGAATACGTTGGGCTTGGGTTCGCTCAGGTAGCGACCCAGGAAGTCCACGATGTCGCGGCGTGACCAGCGGATGCTGTCGATGATCGCGCCGAGACGTTCGATCATCGCGACTGGCAGGGCAGCCGGGTGACGTGGCACCTGCAGATCGGGGTCGGCATAGCGCCCTTCGATCTGCAACTTCTCCTGGAGATAGTCGAGGAAGGCGCTGGCAATCTCCTGGTGGCTGGGGGCACGAAAACCCACCGACCAGGTCATACACTCGCTCAGGGCAACGCCGTTGTGCGCCAGCCGGGGCGGCAGGTAGAGCATGTCACCGGGCTCCAGCACCCAGGATTGCTGCGGGGTGAAACGCTTGAGGATGCGCAGGGGGGCGTCCTCCACCAGTTCGAGGTCGTCCTGCTCGGAGACCTCCCAGCGCCGCGTGCCGTGCCCCTGGATCAGGAAGACGTCGTAGGAATCGAAGTGGGGGCCGACCCCGCCGCCAGGCGGGGCCAGACTCACCATCACGTCGTCGAGCCGGGCATAGGGCACGAAACCGAAGGAGTGCAGCAGGGCCGCGGCGTAGGGCAGGTGATGATCCACGCTGGAGACGAGAAGGCTCCAGCCGCGCTGGGGTAACCGGGCGAGCATGTCCGCACGGAAAGGTCCGTAATCGAGGGACCAGCGGCCTCGCAGGTGACGTACGAGGCGGCTCTCGCAGTCCTCGCGCGTGGCAAGCTGACGCAACCCAGCCGGGCTCAGGCGGCCGGCGATGTCGGGAACGGCCTGACGGATGAGCAGCGGTTTCTTGTGCCAGTAGTCGCGTAGAAAATCCCCTGGTTCGAGCTCACCGAGCAGGGTTCCGTGATCGGGTCTCAATTCTTTATGCTGGTTTTTCACGGCACTCTATAATCGACTCCGTATGGGTACAGACAGAACAGCCATCGCAGGAGACCTGAACATGCTCAAAGCGGGCGACCCCGCGCCTGACTTCGAACTGCCGGATGCCGACATGGAGATCACCACCCTGTCGGAGTACCGTGGTCGCGCCAACGTGGTGTTGTACTTCTATGTACGCGATAATACGCCGGCATGCACCGCGCAGGCGATCGAATTCAGCGATCTCGAGGACCAGTTCGCCCGCCATGGTTGCGTGGTCCTCGGGGTGTCGCGCGATGACTGTATCAGTCACGGCGAGTTTCGCGACAAACACGGCATCAGCGTGCGCCTACTGGCCGATCGGGACTGCAGTGTCTGCCGGCAGTACGGCGTCTTGGTCAAGAAGGAGGTCGATGGTGTCACGCGCGAGACCGTGCTGCGCTCGACCTTCGTCATCGACCGCTCGGGCATCATCCGTCACGCCTTGTATGGCATCAACCCCAAGGGACATGCCCACGAGGTCCTGCAACTCGTCA
>CALAMX010000157.1 GCA_937925755.1 uncultured Burkholderiales bacterium | reverse complement strand
TCGGCCATCAGCCCCGGGGTGTTCGTCGAGTCCGCCAACGGCCGGCGGGTGTTCTTCGTGGAGGCGATCGACAGCGCGAGCGGACGTGTGCGCAACATCTTCATCCAGTCGCTGCAGCACGGGCGCTACGGGGTGATCGTCGCCCGCGAGGGCGAGGTCCGGGTGGCGGACGAGGGCGACCGTTATCTGGTGCTGAGCCAGGGCCGGCGCTATGAGGGAACGCCGGGCGCGGCCGATTACCGTATGATGGAGTTCGAACGTTACGCGGTGCGGTTGGACAACGTCGTGGTCGAGCAGCAGGTTCGCACCCCGCGCAGCACCCCCACGACCGAGCTGCTCGCCGACGCAACCCCCCCCAACCTGGCAGAATGGGTCATGCGCGTGAGCTATCCGATCAGCGCCCTCATGCTGGCGCTCTTCGCCGTGCCGGCCAGTCACATCACACCACGCGCGGGTCGCTCGTACAACGTGATCTTCGCCTTGTTGGTCTATGCGCTGTACAGCAACCTCATCGGCCTGTCCGAGGCATGGGTGGCGCAGCAAAAGCTCTCGGCCAACGCAGGCCTGATCCTCACGCATGGCACGATGCTGGCCCTGGTCGTCGTCATGTATTGGCGCCTGACCCGTGCCGCGCCAAGGGCCTGGCGATGAGCATACTCGCCCGTTATCTGGCACGCGAGATCCTCGCCTCGATCGGGCTGGCGCTGCTCGCCCTGCTCACGCTGTTCGTACTGCTGGACGTGATCAACGAGGTCACGGCCATCAGCCCCCGTTACACGGTCAGTCTGGCCCTCACCTACGTCCTGCTGATGCTGCCCTCGCGCGCGCTGGAGGTCCTGCCCGTGGCCACCCTCGCCGGTGCCCTGTTCGCCTTCGCCCGGCTCGCCAGTCATTCCGAATTCACCGTCATGCGGGCCTCCGGGCTGTCCGTGGCGCGACTGGCCGGCTACATGCTGGTGCTGGGCCTGGCGCTGGCGGCATGCGCGCACGCCCTCGGGGAGTACGTGATCCCACACAGTGAACGCGCCGCACACCAGCTCAAGACCCGCGCCACCACCGGTGTGGTGGCGCAGCAGTTTCAGACGGGGCTTTGGGCCAAGGACGGGGCGAGCTTCATCAACATCCAAGAGATGACCACCGACGCGAGCCTACGCAACATGCGCGTATACGTCTTCGATGCCGATTTCCGTCTCACCACCATCCGCCAGAGCGAGCGGGCCGAGTGGGACGCTGACGGGACCTGGCGCTTGCTCAATACCGTGGAGACCCACATCAGTGACCGGGGAACCGAGGTCCGACACGTGCCTGTCATGCGCTGGCGCTCCGACCTGAACCCGGACCTACTGGCGGTGCTCATGATCCCACCGGAGCGCATGTCCATCCAGGCGCTACGCACCTACATCGAGCACCTGCGCGAAAACAGGCAGCGCACCGCACGCTACGAGCTGGCGCTGTGGAACAAGCTCTCCTTCACGCTCGCCGCGCCCGTCATGCTGCTGTTGGCACTGCCCTTCGCCTACAGCCCACCGCGCACGGGCCACTGGGCTGGACGGGTGCTCATCGGGCTATTGATCGGGCTGGCCTTCCACCTGCTGAACCGTTTGGCCGGACACATCGGCCTGCTCAATGACTGGCCACCCATGGCCAGCGCGCTCGCTGCCCTCGTGCTGTTCGGCCTCGGTGCCACCGTTGCGCTATGGCGCGTCGAGCGCGGTTGAGTCCACGAGCCGCGTCCCAGCCAGTCGGTCGTGCAGGAACTGCCCCTCTCGATCCCATAGCGCCCAGAGCAGCCCCAGACCGCATGCGGCCACGCCGAGCAGGGCCAGCCCATAGCGCAGCCAGGCCTGGCGGCCACAGACCGCCCCGCCCTGGAGGCTCACCAGGCGTATGCGCCAGGTCTTCATGGCCAGGGTCTGTCCGCCGTGCGTCCAAAACCAGACCAGATAGCCACCCGCCACCACGACCAGATAAACCTGCTGGAAGTACCTGCCCCAGGGCACGGGCAAGGCCTGCACGATGGGCGCAATGGGAAAACTCGCGACCACCAGCACGGCCAGCAGCAGCAGGGCTTCATAGACGAAGCTGGCAAGCCGCCGGCGCCGGCCGGCCGGCCTAAGCGCCCCGTTCAACACCGCAGTACCCGCGGTCGCTGTAAACCACGGACCTGATTTCACCGTGCTCATTCGTCTTCATCCATCATCCCGGGCGCCAAAGGTACTGGACTCCTACAGGCGATTGCAAGGATCGTGTGCGAACTATAGAATTACGGGTTTGCTGAACTCACACTGTTTGGAGTCCATCATGTATGCGGTCATCAAGACTGGCGGCAAGCAATACAAGGTCGCCGCCGGGGGTAAGCTCAGGGTCGAGAGCCTGCCTGTCGAGGCGGGCGGTAGCGTCGAGATCAAGGACGTGCTGTTGGTCGCCGACGGCGACAACATCACTGTAGGGACACCGCTCGTCGCCGGCGCCACGGTGCGGGCCACGGTGCTCGGCCACGGCCGCGGCGAGAAGATCCGCATCTTCAAGATGCGGCGTCGCAAGCACTACCGCAAGACCCAGGGACATCGCCAGAATTACACCGAGATCCGCATCGACGGGATCTCCCTGGCCTGATCGAGGAGTCACGAGACCATGGCACACAAAAAAGCAGGTGGCAGCTCGCGTAACGGGCGCGATTCCAAACCAAAGATGCTGGGCGTGAAGCGCTACGGCGGCCAATTCGTGCCGGCGGGCAATATCCTGGTGCGTCAGCGCGGCACGAAGTTCCATCCCGGCCGCAACGTTGGCATGGGCAAGGACTACACCCTCTATGCCCTCGTCGATGGCGTGGTGGAATACAGCGTCAAGGGTCCGCTCAAGCGCCGTACCGTGAGTGTCATCCCTGTACAGGCTTGACACCGGATCGCAAACGCGCAAAGCCCTATCTCTGGATAGGGCTTTTTCATTCCTACTGGCATAGGCATTGCAGCTCGACGCACCCTAAGGCAGCTCTGCGTAACCCGGCGAGCGGGATTGAGCGCCGCGCGCCCGGAGCGCGAACCGCGAGACATAACATGAGGTTAGGCGAGGGAGCGAAAGCGCAGCTTCGGCGTAGGCTAACGTGAGCGCAGCGAACGTCAAGCGAGGCGAAGCCGAGCGGCCGAAGCCAAAACGCAGTTTCGGCGGAGGCTAACATGCGCGTAGCGCATGTTAAGCCGCGAAGCGGCGGCCGGAGCCAAGACCGCGCAACGGAGCCGAGCGCCCGCGCAGTCCGTTATGCAGAGCTTCCCTAAGGCATTACACTTGAGCTCATTCGACATTGCTCGCGCACTCAAATGAAATTTATCGACGAGGCGCGCATCGAGGTCATCGCCGGCAAGGGCGGCAACGGTGCGGTCTCTTTTCGCCGCGAGAAATACGTCCCGCGCGGCGGGCCCGACGGTGGCGACGGCGGCCGCGGTGGCAGTATCTGGGCGGAGGCCGACCGCAATCTCAACACCCTGATCGAGTACCGTTACACGCGGCTATTTCGTGCCGAGAACGGCGAGAACGGGCGCGGTTCGGACTGCTACGGCCGCGGCGGTGAGGACCTCACCCTGCGCTTTCCGATCGGCACTGTCATCCAGGACGAGGACACCGGCGAGGTCATCGCCGACCTCACCCACCACGGTCAGCGCGTCCTGATCGCCCGGGGCGGCAAGGGCGGTCTGGGCAACCTGCACTTCAAGTCGAGCACCAACCGGGCCCCGCGCCAATCCACGCCCGGCGAACCCGGCGAGGCACGGCGGCTGCACCTGGAGCTCAAGGTACTGGCCGATGTGGGCCTGCTAGGCATGCCCAATGCCGGCAAATCGACCTTCATCCGCGCCGTCTCGGCGGCTCGTCCCAAGGTGGCAGACTATCCCTTCACCACTGTGCACCCGAACCTGGGTGTGGTGCGCGTGGACAGCGAGCGCAGCTTCGTGCTCGCCGACATTCCCGGCCTAATCGAGGGCGCGGCCGAGGGGGCCGGGCTTGGCCACCAGTTCCTCCGCCACCTGATGCGCACCCGCCTGCTGCTGCACCTGGTGGACATCGCCCCTCTGGACCCCAATGCCGATCCGGTCGCGCAGGCGCGCGCCACCGTCGAGGAGCTACGTCGCTATGATGAAGCGCTCTACCGCAAACCCCGCTGGCTGGTGCTGAACAAGATCGATCTCATCCCGCCAGACGAGCGTCAGGCCCGCATCGACGCCTTTGTCCGTGATTTCGGCTGGCATGGCCCCGTATTCGCCATCGCCGCCATCCGCGGCGATGGCTGCCAGCCTCTGGTGCGCGCCATCATGGACTATCTGGACGAACTCCGGTGCAGCGAACCGACGGCGTTTCAGGAGGAACCCCCGCAATGAGCGAATCGGTCGTCGCCGGTGCCACGCGCCTGGTGGTCAAGGTTGGCAGCAGCCTGGTCACCAACGAAGGCCGCGGGCTCGACCATCAGCGCCTTGCTCAGTGGGCGGCGCAGATCGCTGGCCTGACGAGGCTTGGCAAGGAGGTGGTGTTGGTGTCGAGCGGTGCCATCGCCGAGGGCATGCAGCGGCTGGGCTGGCGCAAGCGGCCACATGCACTCAACGAACTGCAGGCGGCGGCCGCCGTCGGCCAGATGGGCCTAATCGAGGCCTATGAGCGCTGCTTCCGGACGCATGGCCTGCACACCGCCCAGGTCCTGCTCACCCATGCCGACCTGGCTGACCGCGAACGCTATCTCAACGCGCGCAGCACCTTGCGCACTCTGCTTCGCCTTAAGGTCATCCCCATCATCAACGAGAACGACACCGTCACCACGGAGGAGATCAAGTTCGGCGACAATGACACACTGGGCGCGCTGGTTGCCAACCTGATCGAAGCCGACGTGCTGGTGATTCTGACCGACCAGCCCGGCCTATTCACCGCCGACCCACGCAAGGACCCGACGGCCACCCTGGTCAGGGACGCCATCGCCGGTGACCCCGCCTTGGAGGCCATGGCCGGCGGCGCCGGCAGCGCCATCGGCCGCGGCGGCATGCTGAGCAAGGTGCTGGCGGCCAAACGCGCGGCCCGTAGTGGGGCGCACACCGTCATCGCCAGCGGGCGCGAGGCCGATGTCCTCTTGCGCCTGGCCGCAGGCGAGACGATCGGCACACAGCTCGTGGCCCGCCGCACGCCGCTCGCCGCCCGACGGCAGTGGCTGGCCGACCATCTCCAGGTCAAGGGCGCATTCCGGCTCGATGCCGGCGCCACCCGCGCCCTGACCGAGCAAGGCAAAAGTCTCCTACCGATCGGCGTGACCGAGGTCATCGGCGCCTTCCAACGCGGCGAGGTGGTCTCCTGTCTGGACCCCGAGGGGCGGGACATCGCCCACGGGCTCACCAACTACAGCGCAGAGGAGGCGCGGCGCATCATAGGGCGGCAAACCTCGCAGATCGAGTCCATCCTCGGCTACATCGACGAGCCCGAGCTCATCCACCGCGACAATCTGGCGCTGCTCTGACGCCGCGTCGCATCGCATGTCTCGCGTGCACACCCTACCGCGCCGCCTGATTGCTGCCGCTACCCTGGCGCAAGCCCTGCATATCGGCCTGACAGCAGCACAGGATCGTCCGCAGCAGGTGCTGGCCGAACACATCCCACTGGGCCTGTGGGAGCTCAGCGCCCAGCGCGCAGGGCTGCTCAAGCCCTTGTCCTGGCGATACCGCGAGGAGGATACGAGCCGCACCTGCATCCGCAACGAGCCGCACCAGCACCTGCTCGATTGGATCGCTCGCAAGGGCTGCAGCGTGACAAGCGAGCAAGTGCTGCCTGATGGCTATGGGATGACGGGTGTGTGCCGTCTAAAATGGCTGCCCGGCCGCCCCATCCCGGTCGAGGTGACGCTCACCTGGCGTGAAGCGGGGCGTTTCGACATGACCATCCGCAGCCGGGAGAACGGCCTGCTCACCTACACGGAGCACACCCGCGCCACTTTCATCGGGCCCTGCGAGTCCGGCGAGGCCAAGATCAACAGTCCAGGGCGATGAGGATGCCCAGCCCTGTGACTTGCATCAGGACCAAGAACAGTACCAGATACTTGAGCGGCACCCGGCGTCCCTTGTGACGGCCCTCGATGAACTGTATCCATTCCCCGATCACCCCAATGAGCCCCACCAGGAACAGCGGCGTCAGGAGGACCAAAACGAGGATGTGCCGGTTGCGCTCGTCGTGGCTGCCACAGAAGGTCGAGTGCATGGACAGGCTGGTGTCCAGGTGTTTGACGGCGAGGTAAAAGAGATAGACCCAAACGAGCAGAGCGCAGACGATGCCGATGATGGTGTACCAGAACCGCGCCGTGCGCATCGACGCGGCCAGTTCGCGCAATTGTCTGCCCCAGTTCATGTCGCCGCCTTTAGCCCAGACGCGCCCGCTGCGCCCTGAGTTTGGCAAGGGTGGCGGTGAACTCCTCGAGCCTTAGGCGCTCCTGCGCCACCACCGCCTGCGGGGCCTTTTCGACGAAGCTCGGGTTGGCGAGTTTGGCCTCTGCACGAGCGATATCGGCCGTAACACGGGCGATCTCCTTGTCCAGGCGGGCGATCTCGGCGGCGCGGTCGACTGTGACCTTAAGCATCAGCCGCCAGTCGCCCACCACGGCCACCGGGGCCTCGCTCTCCGGTAGCCGTTCCACCAAACGCACCTCGGACAGGCGTGCGAGCAACTGCATGTAGGGGGCATAGGCTGCGGCGCGCTCGGCATCGCCCTCGATCAAGAGCGGCAGCCTCTGGGCGGGTGAGAGCCCCATCTCGCCGCGCAGGTTGCGGCAGGCATTGGTCAGCGCCTTGAGCCGCTGCATCTCCGCGCGCGCGCCGGCATCCGTCCGCTCCGGCTGCGGCTGCGGATAGGGGGCCAGCATCACGCTCGGGCCGCTCGCCCCTGCCAGAGGCGCCACCTTCTGCCACAGCTCTTCGGTGATGAAGGGAATGATGGGGTGAGCCAGGCGCAGCAGCTCTTCCAGCACCCGCACCAAAGTGCGGCGGGTGGCGCGCCGTGCGGCCTCCGAGCCGCTCGTCAGTTGCACTTTGGCCAGCTCCACATACCAGTCACAGTACTCGTCCCAGACGAACTCGTAGAGGGCTCGGGCGATGAGATCGAAACGGTAATCGGCAAAGCCGGCGTGCACGGTGGACTTGGTCTCCTCGATCCGGTCGAGGATCCAGCGATCGACGAAGGACATCTCCAGGGGTAGTGCCGGGTCCAAACCGGTATCCTGGTCTGCGCAGTTCATCAGAACGAAGCGGCTTGCGTTCCACAGCTTGTTGCAAAAGTTACGGTAGCCCTCACAGCGGTTGAGGTCGAACTTGATGTCGCGGCCATGCGAGGCGAGCGAAGCGAAAGTAAAGCGCAGGGCATCCGTGCCGAAGCTCGGGATGCCATTGGGGAATTCGCGCCGCGTGGCCTGTTCGATCGCCGCGGCCTGTTTGGGGTTCATCAGGCCCGTAGTGCGCTTCTTGACGAGCGACTCGAGGTCTATGCCGTCGATCAGGTCGATGGGGTCCAGGATGTTGCCCTTGGACTTGCTCATCTTGTTGCCATGCGCGTCGCGCACCAGACCGGTGATATAGACCTCGCGGAAAGGGACCTTACCGGTGAAGTGCAGGGTCAGCATGACCATGCGTGCGACCCAGAAGAAGATGATGTCGAAGCCAGTGACCAGGACCGAGGTGGGCAGGTAGCGCTTCAGCTCCGGCGTGTCGCCCGGCCAGCCAAGGGTGGAGAAAGGCCACAGCGCGGAGGAAAACCAGGTGTCGAGCACGTCCTCGTCCTGGCGAAGCGCGCGCCCGCCCGCCATCTGCCGGGCGACGGTCTCGTTGCGCGCGACATAGACGTTACCCTCTTCGTCATACCAGGCCGGAATGCGGTGCCCCCACCAGAGCTGGCGTGAGATACACCAGTCCTGGATGTTCGTCAGCCACTGCCGGTAGGTGTTCGCCCAGTTCTCCGGCACGAACTTGAGCTCGCCGCGATCCACCACCGCCAGTGCCCGCCGCGCCAGACCTTCCATGGCCATGAACCACTGATCGGTGAGCATGGGCTCGATGACCGCACCACTGCGGTCGCCGCGTGGGATCATCAGCTTGTGCGGCTTGGCCGAGATCAACAGCCCCTTGGCATTGAGCGCCTGGAGGATGCGCTCCCGCGCCGCGTAACGGTCCAGTCCCTGGTATTCGGCCGGCCCGAATTCGTTGATCTTCGCGTCCAAGGTGAAGATGTTGATCGCCGGGAGATTGTGCCGCTGACCCACCTGCCAGTCATTGAAGTCGTGCGCTGGGGTGATCTTCACCACGCCGGTGCCGAACTCGCGGTCGACATATTCGTCGGCGATGATGGGGATGCTGCGCTCGACGATGGGCAAGCGTACCTGCCGACCGATCAGGTGCCGGTAGCGTTCATCCGCCGGGTGCACGGCCACGGCGGTGTCGCCCAGCATCGTCTCCGGTCGTGTGGTCGCGACGATGAGCCGCTCTTCCGAGCCCTCGACGGGGTAGGCAATCTCCCAAATGAAACCGTCTTCCTCCTGGCTCACCACCTCGAGATCGGACACTGCGGTCTGCAGCACCGGGTCCCAGTTCACCAGCCGCTTGCCGCGGTAGATCAAACCTTCGTTGTAAAGGCGCACGAAAACCTCGGTCACTGCGCGTGACAGCCCCTCGTCCATGGTGAAGCGCTCGCGCGACCAGTCGCAGGAGGCACCCAACCGGCGCATCTGCCGGGTGATGGTGGAGCCGGACTGCTCCTTCCAGGCCCAGACCCGCTCGAGGAACTTCTCTCGCCCCAGGGCCTGACGGGAGACGCCCTCGGCGTCGAGCTGGCGTTCGACCACCATCTGGGTGGCGATGCCGGCGTGATCGGTGCCCGGCTGCCATAAGGTGTTGTAACCCAGCATACGGTGGTAGCGGATCAGGGCATCCATAAGCGTGTGTTGGAAGGCGTGCCCCATGTGCAGCGTGCCGGTCACATTGGGCGGTGGCAGCAGGATGCAGTAAGAGAGCGCACCCTCACGGGTGCCCATTTTGAACCAGCCGGCACTCTCCCAGTGGTCGTACCAGCGTCGTTCGATGGCGTGCGGTTCGAAGCTTTTGGCGAGTTCCATGATGATGAACAATTTCGGTTATCCAGAATGGAAGTTCGTCGTGCACGGCCTGATCGAACCCAACGAACATGGCGATGCCACCTCAGAGCATGAATGTCACCATGTTTGTTCCATGATCCTTCCCCGAAGGTCAAGCTTTGGCGCCACTTGCACGACATTCAATCCCATTCGCAGGGATAGCAGTGACACGCTACGCTTCTGGGGGTCGCGGATGGGGACGCATTCGCCGTGGAGGACGGCGCGATGCCATACAAGGGCCGGATTATAACGGGTCCGACGCCCCGCTTCGGCAATTTTCACCCTGCGCCGAAAGCACCCGACGGATAGCCTCCTCGATGCGCAATTGCTGGCGGATGAAGAGGTCTTCCAGCTTGTGTTCGACTTCCGCCAGGAAACGGTTGAATTGTTCTTCGGTCAAGGTGGAGCGCGGGATGTCGAGCCGGCCGAGTGTACCTTTGCGTCGGTCGCCTTGCCGACGATCGCCCTGCCGCCGCTCGCCTTGCCGCCGCTCTTGCACGAATGCCTGTCCCGTCTGGGGCTGCACCACCTCGGTCAGCAAGGGGAAATCGTCGTCGAGGTGCCGTTGCACTGTATCCGTGCCGAAGCCGGCACGCTTCTCCAGTAGGGCATCGATCTTGCCGAATATGTCTTGATCGTCAACCGCCATGGTGCAACCTCCGGCTCAGGTCATGGGTCTCCAGGGCATATCCCCGCTCTTGGAAAAAACGGTAACGGCCGCGCGCCTGGCGGCGGTCCTCTTCATCCAGGCCGACGATCTCGATGAGCCGCTCGAAACGGCTGAAACCCTCGGGTGGTCGTGCATCGAGGTTGATGATCACGTCGCAGGCCGCGAGTGCGTCTATGCACTCCCCGATCAGCACCGGCGTCTGGGCGGCGAGGGCATGCCCACAGCGCACGTGGGGGATGAAGGCGAGCTGCTGCAGCGTCCACAGGGCAGTGTCGAGCTCGGCAGCGAGCGCCGCGTCGGTGGTGTACAAAAGGGTGTTGTGACCCGCCTGGTAAGCCTTAGCCGCCAGGCGCAAGGCCACGGACCGCTTGTCAGGCGCGTTGAAGTAAAAATCCACCCGCGTCATACCGCCTTGCCAGCGCGCGCCAGGGCCTCGACCACCGCACGGCCTATATCCGCGGGGCTTTCCGCCACCACCACCCCAGCGGCCTTAAGCGCGGCGATCTTTTCCGCCGCCGTGCCCTTACCCCCCGCGATGATGGCGCCGGCGTGGCCCATGCGCTTGCCCTTGGGGGCGGTCTTTCCCGCGATATAACCCGCCACGGGCTTACGCACGTGGGTCTTGATGTATTCGGCTGCCGCCTCCTCCGCCGTGCCGCCGATCTCACCCACCAGGATGATGGCCTCGGTCTGTGGGTCTTGCTCGAACAGGGCCAGGCAATCGATGAAATCCATGCCCTTGATCGGGTCGCCGCCGATCCCCACACAAGTGGACTGTCCCAGCCCAAGCTGCGTGGTCTGCCAGACCGCCTCATAGGTCAGGGTGCCCGAGCGCGAGACGATGCCGACCTTGCCCGGTTTGTGGATGACGCCTGGCATGATGCCGATCTTGCACTCCCCAGGCGTGATGATGCCGGGGCAGTTGGGGCCGATCAGACGCGCGCCAGTGTCTTTGAGGGCGGCCTTGACGTTGATCATGTCCCGTACCGGGATCCCTTCGGTAATGCAGACGATGATACGGATCCCGGCCGCCGCCGCCTCGAGGATGCTATCTGCCGCATACGGCGCCGGCACGAAAATCATGCTCGCCTCCGCCCCGGTCTCGCGCACCGCCTGGCGCACGGTGTCAAACACCGGCAGACCCAAATGCTGCTGACCACCTTTACCTGGCGTGACGCCACCGACTAGACGAGTGCCGTACTGGATCGCCTGTTCGGAGTGGAAAGTGCCCTGCTTGCCGGTGAAGCCCTGGCAGATCACCCGGGTATTCTTGTCCACCAATATGCTCATCGCTTGGCCTCCTCGACGACGCGGCTTGCGGCCTCGGTCAGGTCATTGGCGGCAATGATGGACAGCCCCGAGGCGGCGAGCAACACCCGCCCCTCCTCCGCCCGTGTCCCTTCCAGCCGCACCACCACGGGAACCTTGACCCCCACGCGAGAGACCGCCTGGATGATCCCCTCGGCAATGAGATCACAGCGCACGATGCCACCGAAGATGTTGATGAGGATGGCCTTGACCTTGGGGTCGGCGAGGATGATGCGCAGCGCCTCGGCCACCGAGTCGGCGGTCGCGCTGCCGCCGACATCCAGGAAGTTGGCGGGACGCCCGCCCGCGAGCTGGATCAGGTCCATGGTCGCCATGGCCAGCCCCGCCCCGTTGACCATGCAGCCGATGTCGCCGTCCAGGGCGATATAGTTGACGCCATGGGCCTGTGCCTGCGCCTCCTTGGGGTCGAGCTGGCTCGCGTCCATCAGCGCCGCAAGGGGCTTCTGGCGCCACAGGGCATTGTCGTCTACCACCATCTTGCAGTCGAGCGGCAACAGACGCTCATCTGCCGTCAGCACCAGGGGATTGATCTCCAGTAGGGCGAGGTCCTTGTCGACGAAGACGCGATAGAGCTGGCGCAGAAGCTGAACGAAGGCGCCCACCTGGCCGCCGGTGAGTCCCAGGGCGAAGGCGAGGTTGCGCCCCTGATAGTCCATGAGGCCGACAACTGGATGCACCGTCTCGCGTAGTATCTTCTCCGGTGCCTCAACCGCAAGGGTCTCGATCTCCATGCCACCGACGGCCGAGGCGACGATGCCGATGCGCTCGGCGGCCCGATCCACTGTCAGTGATAGGTAGAGTTCACGGGCGATGGGCAAGGCCTCCTCGACGAGCAGGCGTTGTACCGGCTGGCCATCGGGGGCGTTCTGCGCGGTGACGAGCCGCTTGCCCAAGAGCTCGCCCGCGGCCGCTTGAAGCTCAGTAAGCCCCTGACACAGCCGCACGCCGCCCGCCTTGCCGCGTCCTCCGGCATGCACCTGCGCCTTGACCACGCAGCGACCCCCGCCAACGGCCGCGTGCGCCGCCGCACACTGACTAGTGTCCTCGATGACCTCGCCGCGCGGGACACCCACCCCGTACTGCGCGAGCACCGACTTTGCCTGATATTCGTGCAGATTCATGTCCCATCCCGTGCAAAATCGCGATTTTGCAGCAAACCGTCGGCGGTCGCCACGCGCGCACGTATTCGGTAGGATTGTGCCATCGCAATCTTGGGGCAGGGACATGCAAGAGATCTTGGTCCTTTATTACAGCCTACACGGCTCGGTGCGGGAGCTCGCCCGCCATGTCGCGCACGGGGTCGATGCCGTGCCGGGCTGCGCGGCACGCCTGCGCACGGTACCCAAGGTCGCGGCGGAGATCGAAGGTACGATCCGTCCTGTGCCCGATACGGGCGCCCCCTATGCGACACACCAGGATCTGGAGGAATGTGCCGGACTCGCCCTGGGCTCACCGACCCGCTTTGGCAACATGGCTGCGGCGATGAAATACTTTTGGGACGGCACCAGCGGGCTCTGGCTCAAGGGGGCACTCGCCGGCAAGCCGGCTGGGGTATTCACCTCCACCGCCAGCCTGCACGGTGGCCAAGAGACCACGCTTTTGTCCATGATGCTGCCGCTCCTGCACCACGGCATGCTGATCGTGGGACTGCCCTATAGTCATCCGGAACTCACGGCCACCCGCAGCGGTGGCACACCCTATGGGCCCACGCACTACGCGGGTGCGAACGGCGATGCGCCGATCAGCGAGGAAGAGCGACGGCTCGCCTTTGCCCTCGGCAAGCGGCTCGCTGAGGTCGCACTGCGGCTGTCACGGTGATGTCGCAATGAGCGAACTCGGCACCGAGGCCCGCCGTCTCGCCCGCAGCCAGCAGCAAGCGGTGCTTTCCACCCTATCGCTGCGCCTCGCAGGCTACCCCTTCGGTTCTGTCGCCCCTTATGTGCTCGACCATGCCGGCCGCCCGATCATCCTCATCTCCGAGCTAGCCGAGCACACGCGCAATCTCGAGGCCGACGCGCGCTGCTCGCTGCTCGTCCAGCCGTTCAGTCCGGACATGCAGACGACCGGGCGCGTGACGGTCGTTGGCCGCGCCGAGCGCCTGTCGGACAAGGACAGCGTAGGCCCGCGTTACCTTCGCTACCACCCACAGGCGCAGGACTATTTCGCCATGCACGACTTCGCCTTCTGGCGAATAGAACCCGTCCGCATCCGTTATATCGGCGGCTTCGGTCGTATCCACTGGATCGAACCCGAGGCCTATCTGCTGCCGCTGGGCGCGCTGGCGACCCAGGAAGGCGACATCCTCGAGCACATGAACACCGACCACCGCCTGGCGCTGCGGGACTACTGCCGCCATGTGCACGGCGTGCAGGCGAAGACGGTCGAAATGGTCGGCATAGACCCTGACGGCTTCGACATCAGGGCAGACAGCCACTTGCTGCGCTTCGACTTCCCCGCGCCCATCGCTGACGCCCAGCAGGCCCGCGCCGCCTTCGTCGAGCTCGCCCGCCGATGCCGCGCTTAAGTTGGGCGCGGTGGGGCGCCTTATTCTGCATCATCGCCCTCATCCTGCTGGGCCTGGCCTGGGAGCTGTGGCTTGCCCCGCTGCGGCCGGGCGGATCTTGGTTGGCGCTCAAGGTGCTGCCTCTGCTCCTCCCCCTGCGCGGCCTGATGCAAGGCCGACCCTACACTTACCGCTGGACCGGCCTGCTGATCTGGCTTTATGTACTCGAGGCCGTGGTGCGCCTGGCGAGCGACCCATCCCCGGCCTATGTCCTGGCTACGGCCAGTCTGGTGCTATCGCTGGGTTTCTTCTTTTTTGCTGCACTCTACCTCAGACTGTCAGTCAAGCTTAGGTCTGAGTAGTTCCCCTCGTTTTCCTCCCCCTGACCCCGTTTTACTCGCGGTAAACATCAAGAACCAATTGACGATATTAAAATCCATTAATACACTCTGGACTCATTCTTGCGCCTGGATCCGTGCTGCCATGAACTCGACCCAGATCATTTACTTCCGCCACCTACCGATGTCGGTGCGGGTGCTGTTCACCATGGTCCTGCTCACCTTCGGTCTGGCCTATGTCATGGCCACGATCCAGGTGTGGGAATCGCATGCCGGCAAGGACGGCGACCCCATGCTCTCCGGCAAGGACCTGATGATCGCCTATCGCGGCAACCCCGAAGGGACCAAGCTGGAGACGGCGCTGCGCGGGCCCATGTCGGACATGTTGCCTGCCAACAAGAAGAAGATCGTCTTCGACTGGCTGCACGATGGGGCCAAGCCAGAACTGATCGCAAGCACCATACAGCCGATCATCAACGAACATTGCATCGCCTGTCACAGCCCAGAGGTCAACCCCCATCTGCCCAACCTGACCACGGTGGAAGGCATCCAGGCCGTTGCGGCACAGGATACCGGCATGACCATCGCCACTCTGGTACGGGTGTCGCACATCCACCTCTTTTCCATCACCTTCATCTTCTTCATCGTCGGCTACATCTTCACCCATGCCTACGTGCGTCCGCTTTGGCTGAAATGCGTGCTGATCGCTGCCCCTTTCGCCGTGCTCATCACCGACGTCGCCTCTTGGTATCTCACCAAAGTCTGGGCCGGGTTTGCCTGGGTGGTGATCGCCTCCGGCGGTGTGATGGGCATCTCCTTCGCCGCCATGTGGCTGATCTCCATGTGGCAGCTTTGGTTCGGCCACGTCCCTGAGGCAGTCGCCGAGAACGAGGGTCGCCTACCCAAGCTGAGCGTGAGCGAATCGCACGGCTAGGTCCGGACGGCGACGATCCGGACCGTCCCCGATGGAGAATCGTGCCGACGCATAACGCCGGCACTCCGTTCGCGGTCTTCCGACCTTTGCTCAGGGCGTGACCTGCGGATGCGCCCGCATCTCGCCGCTCATCAGCTTGTTGAGCGCGTTGAGATAGGCCTTGGCCGAGGCGATGACAATGTCGGTGTCCGCCCCCTGGCCGTTGACGATGCGCCCGCCTTTGTTGAGGCGAACCGTGACCTCGCCCTGGGCGTCGGTACCAGTGGTGATATTGTTGACCGAATAGAGCAGCAGGTCGGCAGAGGACTGGACGATCGCCTCGATGGCCTTGAACGAGGCGTCCACTGGCCCGCCACCGTCCGCCTCGGCGCGGCGTTCCTCACCGTTGTCAGAGAGCACCACTACGGCATGTGGAATTTCGCCGGTCTCGGAGCAAACCTTGAGCGACACCAGCTTATAGCGATCGGTCTGGGCGAAGGTCGCCTCGTCGGAGACCAGGGCATGGATGTCCTCGTCGAAGATCTCGTGCTTCTTGTCGGCGAGGTCTTTGAAGCGGGCGAAGGCGGCGTTTAATGCCTCCTCCGACTCCAGCACGATGCCCAGCTCGGCAAGCCGCGTCTTGAAGGCGTTACGACCCGAGTGCTTGCCCAGCACCATGCGGTTGGCACTCCAACCCACGTCCTCGGCGCGCATGATCTCGTAGGTCTCGCGGTGTTTGAGCACACCATCCTGATGGATGCCGGACTCGTGCGCGAAGGCGTTGGCCCCGACGATGGCCTTGTTGGGCTGCACGGCAAATCCCGTGATGCCCGCCACCAGACGGCTCGCTGGTACGATCTGGGTGGTGTCCAGCCGCGTGTCGCAGGGGAAGACGTCCTGGCGCGTGCGCACCGCCATGACGATCTCCTCCAGCGCAGCGTTACCCGCCCGCTCACCCAGGCCGTTGATAGTGCACTCCACCTGGCGCGCACCGTTCATCACCGCGGCCAGCGAGTTGGCCACGGCCAGCCCTAGGTCGTTGTGGCAATGCACGGAGAAGACGGCCTTGTCCGAGTTGGGGATGCGTTCGCGCAGCACGCGGATCAGTTCGCCGAACTGCCAAGGCAGGTTGTAGCCCACCGTATCTGGAATGTTGAGTGTCTTGGCACCCGCCTCGATCACCGCCTCCAGCAC
>CALAMX010000156.1 GCA_937925755.1 uncultured Burkholderiales bacterium | reverse complement strand
AGGTTGACCTGGAACAAGCGCTCTACCTGCGGCACCTGACGCTTGTTGGGGACGAAGATGATCAGGTGATCCTCGGCATGGATGACGGTGTCATGGTGGGCGATGATCACCTCGTCACCGCGCAGGATGGCGCCGATACTGGCGCCCTCGGGCAGAGGGACCTGTTCGATGCGGCGGCCGACCAGTTTGGAACTCTTCTCGTCACCGTGCACCACCGCCTCCAGGGCCTCGGCGGCGCCACGGCGCAGGCTGTGCACCACCGTGACGTCGCCGCGGCGGATATGCGTGAGCAGCGGTCCGATGGTGGCCTGCGCCGGCGAGAGCGCCACGTCGATCTCGCCGCCCTGCAGTAGGTCCACGTAACTGGCGCGGTTGATCAGCGCAATGACCTTGCGCGCGCCCATGCGTTTGGCGAGCAGACAAGACATGATGTTGTCCTCGTCGTCGTTGGTGAGGGCACAGAAGACGTCCATCTCGTCGACGTTCTCCTGGGTGAGCAGTTCCTCGTCGGTGGCGTCGCCAACCAACACCAGTGTCTGCTTGAGTCGCTCGGCGAGCTGCTCGGCGCGCTGTTTGTTGTGGTCGATCAGCTTGACCTCGTAGTCGTCCTCCAGGACGGCGGCAAGACGGCTGCCGATGTTGCCGCCGCCGGCGATCATCACCCGGCGCACCGACTGGTCGGCGTGATGGATCTCCTTGAGCACGGCGCGGATGTTCTCGGTGGCGGCGAGGAAGAAGACCTCGTCGCCCTCATGCACCACGGTGTTACCGGTCGGGATGATGGAGCGGCCCTCGCGGTAGATGGCCGCCACGCGCGCATCGACCTTATCCAGTTGCGGGCGCTCGCGCAGGATCAGGTGCAGGTGCTCGCGCAGGTAGCGCAGCTCGTGTCCCACCAGGAAGCCGCCGCGGGCGCGCACCGCCACCAGCCGGATGCGCCCCTCGGCAAAGTCCATCACCTGCAGGGCCTCGGGATAGTCGATCAGCCGCCGCAGATAGGTGGTGATCTCCTGTTCCGGGCTGATGGTGTAATCCACCGCCATGTTCCTGGCATCGAACAGCTCGGGATGTTGCATGTAGTCCGAGGCGCGGATCCGGGCGATCTTGGTGGGGACGTTGAACAGGGTGGCGGCCAGCTTGCAGGCGACCATGTTGGTCTCGTCGGACTGGGTCACCGCCACCAGCATGTCGGCGTCCTGAGCGCCGGCGGCACGCAGCACACTCGGGTGCGCGCCGTGACCCACCAGGGTGCGCAGGTCATAGCGTTCCTGCAGTTGCGCCAGCTTGGCGGCGTCCAAGTCCACCACGGTGATGTCATTGGCCTCCGAGACCAGGCTAGCGGCCAGGTTGGAACCGACCTGGCCGGCACCGAGGATGATGATCTTCATGGATCCAGATGTCGGGAGTGATGGGAGAGGTGCGCTGGGCCCTGCCGGCCCATACTAATCGCTGTGACGGGCGGGCAGTTCGATACCCAAGCTCTTCAGCTTGCGGTAGAAGGCGGTGCGTTCCATACCGGCGCGGGCGGCCGCCTTGCTCACCGCCCAGCCGCAGGCCTCGAGCAGGGCGGTGAGATAGACCCGCTCGAAGGCGTCACGCGCCTCCTTGAGCGGCATATCGATCCGGATACCCATCGCCACCGGTGGCTGCTGTGCCTCGATGCCAAGCAGGGCGCGCACTTCGGCCGCGTCGATGTGCGCATCGGTGGCGGCCACCGCCAGGCTGGTCACCACATTGCGCAGCTCGTCGAGGTTGCCCGGCCAGCGATGGCTGGCGAGCACTTGTAACGCCTCGTCGGTGAGGCGTCGTGGCGGCAGTGCATGCGTCTGGATCGCCTCATCCAGCATGCGCCGGGCCAACTCCGGGATGTCCTCGGCGTGCTCGCGCAGAGCAGGGATGCGCACGGCCACCCGCGCCAAGGCGTTATAGAGGTCGCGCGAGTACTGGCCCTGGGCCGCTCGCTCCGCCAGGTTGACCGAACTGGCGCAGACCACCCGCAGGTTGTAGTCGGGGCTTTTGGCGATGATCATCTCCAGCCCTTTTTGTTGGAACGGGGTGAGATGCCCCACCTCCGGCACGAACATGAGCCCGCCCTTGGCCTCTTGCAGGAGTTGCAGGGGGTTGTCCGCCAAGCGGCTGAAGTCCCTGACCACCACCCAGGGGGTCTCGGGCGGGTGCAGGAATAGCGCGCAGGCCTCGGCGCCGGCACCTGGCTCACCCGACAGTAGGATGGAGCTGCCACTCAAAGCGGCTTGCTTGAGCTTTTGCACGAGCTGGCGGATGCTCTCCGAGCTGCCCAACTGCGGCAGACTGTCCGGCAGAGGCTGGGGTTGGGGGGCCTGACGCAGGGCGCGTTCGACCGTCTCCAGCAGACGCTTGTAAGGCACCGGTTTTTCCAGGAAGTCGAAGGCCCCCAGCCGGGTGGCCTCCACCGCAGTGTGGATGGTGCCATGGCCGGACATCATCACCACCGGCATGCGCGCCAGTCCCGTGCTCACCCACTCCTTGAGCAGACTGATGCCGTCGAGGTCTGGCATCCAGATGTCGAGCAGGACCAGGTCCGGCGCCTTCTCCTGCATGGCGCGGCGCGCGGCCTCGCCATTCTCGGCCAGGCGCACTTCGTACCCTTCCTCCTCCAGGATCTCCTTGACCAGGGTCCGAATGCCCGGTTCATCGTCCACGACCAGTATCTCACTCATGGTTCGACTCCGTAAGCGGCAGGGTCACGCACACCTGGGCACCACCGCCCTCCACGTTGCGCACCTCGATCGCGCCATGGTGTTCCTCGACGATCTTGCGCACGACGGCCAATCCCAGCCCGGTGCCCTTGGCCTTGGTCGTGGCATACGGTTCGAACAGACGGCTCATCAGCTCGGCCGGAAAGCCAGGACCGTTGTCCGCCACGCACAGCTCCACGCCCCCCTCTACCCGTCGTGTGCTCACCCGCAGCTTGGGGTCGGGCATCTCGGCCAGCGCCTCGTTGGCGTTTTTCAGCAGATTGTGCAGCAGTTGGCGCAGCAGCGCCGCATCCCCGGCCACGGGCGGGAGCCCTTGTTCGAGCTCGAGTATGGGAGGGCGTAGTCCCTCGTAGAGCACGGCCACTTCGTTGATCAGGGCATTCAGATCCAGGCGCTCGATGCGCGCAGCCGGTAGTTTCGCATATTGCGAGAAGGCGTCCACTAGCCCTTTGAGGGCAGCCACCTGGTTGATGATGGTGTCGGTCGAGCGCCTCAAGGTCTGGCGCGAGGCTTCGTCCAGGCGATCCGCGAGCTTGATCTGCAGCCGCTCGGCCGAGAGTTGGATCGGGGTGAGCGGGTTTTTGATCTCGTGCGCCAGGCGCCGTGCCACCTCGCCCCAGGCCGCATCGCGCTGGGCCTGCACGAGGTCGGTCACGTCGTCGATGACCAGGACGTAATCCGGCGCTTCCTGTAGGGTCAGCGGCGCCCCGCGCAGGACCAGGATGCGATGTGACTCGCCACGCCGGTACTCCCACTGCCCCTGCCAGCTCGTCCTGGGCATGCGCTGAAAGTGATCGCGGATGGCCAACGCCAAGTGACGCAGGGGGCTGTCCTGCTCGCCCCACGCTTCCAGCGAGCGGCCTTCCAGCGTTTGGCGCTCGTGTCCGAGGATGGCCGCCGCCGCCGGGTTGACGATGCGTGCCTTCAGGTTTGCGCCCAAGGTGACCACCCCGGTGGTCAGCCGTGCCAGCACCCCTTCGAGATAGGCCTTGGCCGCGAGCAATTCGTCCTGGTGTGCCTGCGCGGCGCTGCGCGCCTCCGCGAGCTGCTGCGTCATGCGGTTGAACGACTGGGTCAGCATGCCCAGCTCGTCCTGGCTGGTCACGGCATGCACCTGGCTGTAGTCGCCGCGCGCCACCGCCCGCGTGCCACGCGCCAGCACCCGCAACGGCGCGGCCAGGCGTTGGGAGAGCATGAAGGCGAGCGCGATGGCAGTGAACAAGGCGATGGCCAGGGTAAGCGTCAGCGACAGGCCATACAGCCGCTTGAGCCCGACGCGCGAGACGGCCAGCTCCTGGTACTGACTGCGCGCCTGTTCCACCTGCAGGGCGGCCTGGGCCAGGTTTCTGGGCACGGGCTCGGTCACCTGCAGCACACGCAAGGGATCGAGCAGGGCGACCGCGTTGACCGGCGCGGCCACACGCACCACCAGGCCCTGGCCATCGGCGGCCACTTCCACCCGTGACCAGGGCTGCTGTACCCGCACCTGCCAGAGCGCGCCCGGCTCCAGCACTGGCGGGGCGAGCGCCATCTTGTCGGCGGAGGCGAAGCCTAGCAGGCGGCCGTCGGCGCCGAACAAGGCGATCTCTAGCACGCCGGCCGTCTCGCGCAGCTCGTTCAGGCGACCGAGCTGTGCGCTCGCTGGCAGGTCGGTAAGCTGCTGGGCCATGGCTTCTGCCTTCTTGATCAGGTCGCGTTCGAGATACTCGAGGGCCGACTGCCCGAGCGACAGTCCCCCCTCCAGGGCCCGCTCCATGCGCACGTCGAACCAGGATTCGATGGACTTGATGAGAAACTGCACGGATACGGCATAGACGACTAGACCCGGCCCCAGCGCGACCAGGGCGAAGAGGCGAGTGAGCCGGGCGGTGAGCTTGGCGCCGAACATGCCAGCGCGGATACGGCGGCGCAGCAGATAGACCTGATAGCCGATCAGCAGGATCAGGGCGACGACCGCGCCGACATTGAGGAAGAGCAGCAGCGGGAAATTCTGCGCGAACAGTTCCGTATCCGCCGCGGCCATCGACAGCAGACCGATCAGGGCGGCGCCGACGATGAGGCCGCTGACGATCAGGTAGACCATCGCCGCTCCCCTCGGGGTCAGGGCCGGAAATTCCACTCCCGCCAGCCGGAGTCCAGTTGCCAGCGCTGCGAGGCCACGGCGTTGACCTGCAGGGGCTTGGGTAGCTGCGAGACATCCAGATACATGCGCACGGCCAGGACATACTGGTGTTTGCGGTTGATCTGCGACTGGTGCAGCACCGCCCAGTCGTTGAAGTCGCCGATCGATTCGAGGGCCTCATCCAAGGTGGGGTGGCTGGTGGTGTGTCCGCTCACCGTGACGTAATACTGGCGTAGCAGGGCGTTGTAGGACAGCCGTAGCACGCGCGAGACCTCGGCGATGTCCTCCGCGAACCAGAAGCTACGCGGCCTCGTGGCCCGAAAGATCTGCACGAAGGTCAGCTGCACGCCCCGGTGCAGGGCGTCCTCCAGGGTCGTGGACAGTTCGATGGCGTAGCCGCCCGCCAGCTGCCAGATCTCGCCGTTCTGGTTGAGCTGGGCCCGCAGCAGGGTGATGCCCTCGGCCGCTGCGGTGGATGAGACGCCCACGCCCGCCACACCCAAGAGCGTGGCGGCGAGGAACCTACGTCTTGACCAGGCGGGCATAGAAGAATCCGTCGTGATGGCCGTCCGGCAGCAGTTGTCCGCGGCGCATGCCGGGGAGCATCAGCGGTTCTTCCGCGGCTTCCGGGTGATGGTCGAGGAAGGCCGCGACGACATCCCGATTCTCCGCTCGGAACAGACTGCAGGTGGCGTAGAGCAATTTACCACCCGGTCTGAGCAGGGGCCAAAGGGCTTCGAGCAATTCTCCTTGGCGGCGCGCGAGCGCTGTTGTATCGGCGGCACGCTTGAGCCAGCGAGCGTCCGGGTGGCGACGCACCACCCCTGAGGCCGTGCAGGGGGCGTCGAGCAGGATGCGATCAAAGCTGTGGCCGTCCCACCACTGCGCCGGCTGTCCGGCGTCACCGGTGAGCATCCGGGCCGCAAGCCCCAGCCGCGCCAGATTATCGCGCACCCGCGCAAGACGCAGCGGATCGAGGTCGAGGGCGGTCAGCTTGAGATCGTGCTGCTCCAGCAGATGTGCCGTCTTGCCGCCGGGCGCCGCGCAGGCGTCGAGCACCCGCATGCCATCGCGGCAGTCGAGCAAGCCGGCAGCATACTGGGCGCCTAAGTCCTGCACCGACACCAGCCCCTCGGCAAAACCCGGCAACTCGCTCACGGGGACCGGTCGATCGAGCGTGAGCGCCCACTCACCCGTCTGCGCGGCCTCCATCTCGGCCTCGGCAAGGCGGCGCTGGTAGTCCTCCAGGGTGGTGCGCCGGCGGTTGACGCGCAGGGTCATCGGGGGGTGCGTATTGCTGGCCGCCAGAATGACCTGCCAGGCCTGGGGGTATTCGGCCTTGAGGCGCTCTATCCACCAGGCGGGGTGGTTCCAGTGTGCCACCGGGTCGGTCTGCGCCTGCGCCAGCAGGGTCTCGCGTTGGCGCTGGAAATTGCGCAGCACGGCGTTGACGAGCGGGCGCGCCCGTGTCGGGGCGGCGGCCACCGTCTCGTTCACCGCGGCGTAGTCGGGCGTGCTCCCCGAATAGAGCTCATACAACCCGATGTAGAGCAGAAAGCGCAGTTCGTCATCGCGCAGCGGTCGCTGTAGCAGGCGGGTGAGCAGGAAGTCGAGCAGCCCCAGATGGCGGAGCACGCCGTAGGCGTAGTCCATGACCGCGGCCCGCAAGCGGCCTTCCAGCCGCTGGGCCGCCAGTGCCCGATCGAGGCTGCGTCCGCCGTCGAGGACGCCCGCCACGACTCTGGCCGCGAGTCGCCGAGCGTCAGGGAAGTGCGCTGGCGTGCGGCCCAGCTCAGATCCCCTGCCGGGCCAGCCGGAGCAGGCGGCGGATACGCTCCTCGGTGGCCGGATGTGTGCGGAATAGCCCGGCCAGATCACCACCAGAGAGCGGGTTGATGATCATCATCTGGGCCGTCTCCGGGTGCATCTCTGCCGTCGGCAGGGGAGTGCCGCGCGCATAGGCCTCGATCTTGGCCAATGCGCTGGCCAACGCCTCGGGGTCGCCGGAGATCTCCGCGCCGCCGCGATCGGCGCCGAACTCACGCGCGCGCGAGATGGCCATCTGGATCAGCATCGCGGCAAGCGGCGCGAGGAGCACGAGGAGCAGCTGCGCCAGCGGATGTGCCGACCGGTCGTTGCCCTGTCCACCGCCGAAGAGCATACCGAACTGGGCCAGTGCCGAGATGGCCCCCGCCACCGTAGCGGAGAGGGTGGAGATCAGGGTGTCGCGGTTTTTTACATGCGCCAGCTCGTGCGCCATCACGCCGCGCAGCTCGCGCGGCGTGAGCAGGCGTAGGATGCCCGTGGTGGCCGCCACCGCGGCATGCTCCGGGTTGCGGCCGGTGGCGAAGGCGTTGGGTTGGTCCGCGTCGATGAGGTAGACACGCGGCATGGGTAGGCCTGCGCGCGCGGCCAGTTCTTGCACCATCGCGTAGAAAGCGCCGCCGCTCGCGGCGTCGACCTCACGGGCGTCGTACAGGCGCAGGACCAACCGGTCCGAGTTCCAGTAGGCGTAGAGGTTCATCGCGCCGCCCAGGACGAGGGCGATCAGCATGCCCTCTACGCCGCCGATGGCCATGCCGACCGCGCCGAAGAGGGCGACGATGGTGGCCATGAGCAGTGCGGTTTTGATCCAGTTGCCGAACATGGTCTCTGATGGTCGCTCAAAACCCTGACAAGATAAGGGTCGCGCTTAGGAATTCAAGCGTTCTCCCGGCGCGATCGGCTGCCCGGCGAGGAAGGCAGCGGTGGAAAGTCGCCGGCCGCCAGCCTTCTGCAGCTCCAACACGGTGAGCGCCCCCTCGCCGCAGGCCACGCGCAGGCCATCGGCAGCGGCGGACAGCACGGTGCCCGGCATGCCGCTGCCCGCTGCAGGGGCGGCGCGCCAGATCTTGAGGACCTGACCGCGCCAGGCGGTCCAGGCGCCGGGCACGGGGTTGAAGGCGCGCACCATGCGGTCGATGAGTGGCGCAGGCTGGCACCAATCGATATGCGCCTGATCCTTGCCGATTTTGGGTGCATAGACCGCATCCGCCTCGTTCTGCGGCATGGCTTGCACCTCGCCGGCCGCCAGCCTGGGCAGCAGACGCACGATCTCCTGCGCCCCCAACGCCGCCAGCTTGTCGTGCAGACTCCCCGCCGTGTCGTCAGGGGCGATGGGGAGGCGCGCCATGGCCAGGATGGGCCCGGTGTCCAGGCCGGCATCCATCTGCATCAGGGTGATGCCGGTCTCGGCATCGCCCGCCAGGATCGCCCGCTGGATCGGTGCCGCCCCCCGCCAGCGCGGCAGCAGCGAGGCATGGATGTTCACACAGCCCAGACGGGGCAGAGTCAACACGGCCGGCGGCAGGATCAAGCCATAGGCCGCTACCACCATCACCTCGGCCTCGGCCGCGGTAAGCGGCCGGCGCGCCAGCTCGCTTTTGAGCTCGACCGGCTGGTAAACCGCCAGGCCCAGCTCGAGGGCCAGCCGCTTCACCGCGCTGGCCTGGGGTTTGAGACCACGCCCTGCTGGCCGGTCCGGTTGCGTGAGCACCAGGGCGATGTCGTGCCCGGCCGCGGTCAGTGCCTGCAGGGCCGTGGCGGCGAATTCTGGGGTGCCGGCAAATAGGATTCTCATGGGTGAGGGCTGAGGGCTGGGGGCTGAGGGGCCGTGGGCCCCTTCCGCCACATCCCTACATGGTCTCGCGCTGCTGCTTCTTGAGTTTCTGTTTGATGCGGTCCTGCTTCAAGCGCGAGAGATATTCGACGAAGACCCTACCCTTGAGGTGGTCGATCTCGTGCTGGATGCACACCGCGAGCAGTCCCGTGGCCGTAAGCTCGAAGGGTTGACCCTCCAAGTCCAGCGCGCGCACGCGGATGCGCTCGGCACGCTTGACCTTGTCGTAAATGCCGGGCACCGACAGGCAACCTTCTTCGCCGATACGCTCGCCTTCCGCCTCGATGATCTCGGGGTTGATGAACACCTTGAGATCGTTGCGCTTCTCGCTCACATCCACCACGATCAACTGGATGTG
>CALAMX010000155.1 GCA_937925755.1 uncultured Burkholderiales bacterium | reverse complement strand
CTTCGCCGGCATCGCTCTGGAGCTCTACCGGTTGAACCTGACCGGCTAGCCGGACGTATCAGGACCCGTCCTCAAGCAGGGCCTCGATCTCGCGCGCGGGGATGAAGCCGTCCACCCGCCGCCCATTGCCGAAGATCAGGGCGGGTGTGCCCTCGATCCCGAGCCGCGCGGCCAGCTCGGCGATCTGTTGGATCGGCCCCGCACAATCCTGGGTCTTGTCCGGCGCTTTACCCTCCAGTATGTAGGCCCTCCAGCTTTGCGCCGGGTCCGCCGCACACCAGACGTTGCGGGCGATCTCGGGGGCGTTCGGGTGCAGCTCCGGCAGGGGGTAGAGGAAGACGTGCACGGTCAGGTTGTCGAGCTGGTCGAGCTCTTTTTCCAGGCGGCGGCAAAAGGGGCAGTCGGGGTCGGTAAACACGGCCAGCCGGCGCTCGCCCTTGCCTTTGACCACGGTAAAGGACTGTTCGAGCGGCAGCTTGTCGAACGGCACGGCGCGGAGCGCATCCAGACGTTGTCGGCTCAAATTGGTCTTGCTGCGCGTTTCGATTAGGCTACCGACGAAGAGATACTCGGCAGTGGCGTCCGTGTAGACCAGCTGGCTGCCGGTCCAGATTTCCCAGATGCCGGGGATCGGGGTCGGGCTCACGGATTGAACGACAACCCCCGGATAACGCTCGGCCAGGGTCTTGCGGATGACTGAGTCATCCGCCTGGCCGGCGAGACTTAAGAGGGCGAAGGTGGTCAGGATCGGTCGCCGCATGCGGTGGGCTCGTCTCGGTGGGGTACGGGTCATGACGCTCTTGGGGTGTAATCGCTACAAATTACAGAAGGTCAAGTCGAAGGGTACGTCTTCCTCGCAGGTACGCGGCTTGTGCCCCTTGTCGAGGACGATGAAGCGGATGTTGATGGCGTATTTGTTGGCGCTCACCTCGGGCGCGCAGTGTGCCGTGTCGCTGAGGCTCACCCGGACCATGTGCGCGCTGCGGCCGCCCAGCATGAGCTGGAATTGCCCCTGGCTCGCCTGATGATGGCTGGTCTGGCCGCTCTTACGTAGCAAGTCGAGGATCACGTCGACGGCGGACTTTAGCGGCAGAAAAGGGGCGAGCCACTGCATCAGATCATCGCTGTGCTGTGCCTGCGCGCTGTAGAGCCAAAGACGATAACTGGGCAGGTCGAAGCTGCACACCCCGCCTGGTATGCCCGACCTTCCCTTGATCAGCATCAGCCATTCGTTGTCGCGGATGTGCTGCCCGATCTTACCGGTCATCGTATGGAGCTCGGTCAGCGCGCGGTTGACGCGGGCGAGCGCTCCGTTCAGGCGTTGGGTGTCGACAGCCGGGTTGTCGCGCAGGCCCTCCAAGGTATTGCGCTGGCGCTCCAGCTCCTGGAGCAACTCCGACTTCATCTCTGCCCGCGCGGTCACGTCCACCAGCTCGAAGATACCCAGCAGCGCAGCATGGTGTGAGCGCGGGTCCTTGGCGCGGATGAAGAACAGGATCTTGTCGAACAGGTCTTCCAGACGCAACCAGGTGCGGATGCGCTCGTGCAAAGGATGCTCGTAGACGATCACTACCGCCCTCAGCCGTAGGCAGGCTTGCCCGATGCCTGCGGAGCCATGATATGCTCGCCGCTAAACGCGGCACGGACGGGCGAAGCGCCGATGCGATCGGGCGCGTCCGGCATCGTTCGCGTTGGGGTGGCAAGGCGCATAGGAGGCAGTCTCGGGAAGTCAAGCCCCGATTCTGCAGGATCACCCCGCGCGTGGCAATGTGTTGGCGACGGCGGCAAGTTCCAGGTATCGGCTGTGCAGGGCCTCGACCTGGCGCGGGAGCGCTCTCGGGTCGCCGCGGTTGTCGATCACGTCGTCGGCCAGGGCCAGCCGCTGGGCGCGGCTGGCCTGCGCCGCCAGCATGCGCCGGGCCAGATCGGCATCGATGCCGTCGCGCTCCATCACCCGTCGGATCTGCTCCGCCTCCTCGCAGTCCACCACCAGGACACGGTCCACCAGGGGGCGGTAGTCCGCCCAGGCCTCCACCAGGAGCGGGACGACCAGCACGGCATAGGGCGCCTGCACGGTGGCGAGCTGCTCGCCGACCCGCGCTCGGATCAACGGGTGGAGGATGGCCTCGATCCGCCGCCGGGCCTGCGCGTCTTGGAACACCCGCGCTCGCATCGCCGCACGGTCGAGCGCGCCCGCCGCATTCAGACAGCCGGGCCCGAAGGCAGCGATGATCGCCGGCAGGGCCGCACCCTGCGGGCCGGTCAGCTCGCGGGCGATGGCATCGGTGTCGATCACTGCCGCACCCAGCCGTGCGAAAACTGCCGCCACGCTGCTCTTGCCGCAGGCGAGCCCACCGGTGAGCGCGACGCAATAAGGACGGCTCACGGGCCCAGATAAAGGCGCAGCAGCCCCTCCCCCCAGAGCAGGGCAATCACCCCACCCAGGGCGAGCCAGGGGCCGAAGGGGATGGGGCGGGCGCGGTCATGCCCGGCCAGCATGATCAGGGTGAGGCCGACCACGGCCCCGCCCAGGCTGGCGGCCAGGATCACCAGAGGCAACATCTGCCAACCGAGCCAGGCCCCCAAGGCTGCCAGCAGCTTGAAGTCCCCATAACCCATGCCCTCCCTGCCGGTGGCGAGCTTGAAAGCGTGATAGACCAACCAGAGGGCGAGATAGCCGGCAACGGCGCCGATCAAGGCATCCTCGAGCGGGACGAAGAGTCCTTGCCAGTTGGCCAGCAACCCGGCCCAGAGGAGTGGCTGGGTGATGCGGTCGGGCAGCAGGTGCGTGTCCAGGTCGATGCCGGTGAGCGCGATGAGCGCCCACAGCAGCACGCTGGCGGCAGCCGCCTGGGGCGAGGGGCCAAAGTGCCAGACGGTCAAGACGGCGGCAAGGGCGCTCAGCGCCTCGACGATGGGATAGCGCCAGCCGATCGGCTGGCCGCAGGCCGAACAGCGCCCCTTGAGCCAAACGAAGCTCAGCAGCGGGATGTTCTCGTACCAACGGATCTCGTGGCCGCAATGCGGACAGGCAGAGCGCGGCGTAAGCAGATTGTAGTCAGGCCCCGGCGCCGGTTCCCGCCCGGCCAGGGACTCGCACTGCGCCTGCCACTCTCGCTCCAGCATGCGCGGCAGCCGGTGGATGACGACATTGAGGAAACTGCCCACCAACAATCCGAGCAAGGCGGCGATCGTCAACCAGGCCTCTATGGACAGAACGGACAGTGCAAGAGTCATGGGGTGGGCGTGCAGTCCTCTGTCCTCGGTCTTCAGTCCTCAGAGCAGAGGCGGAGCCCACGCCGACGATCCAGCGCCGGCGCAAGAAGGCTGTCCTCAGCCCTATGTCCTCGGCCTCAGACCACGCTCCCCATCTTGAAGATGGGCAGATACATGGCGATGACGATGGTGCCGATGATGCTGCCCAGCACGACCATGATGAGGGGCTCCATGAGGCTGGACAGTGCCGCCACCGCATCGTCCACCTCGCGCTCGTAATAGTCGGCCACCTTGGTGAGCATGGTGTCGAGCGAGCCCGACTCCTCGCCGATGGCCACCATCTGGATCAGCATGTTCGGGAACACCCGCGCGGCCTGCAGCGAGGCGGCTAAGCTCGCACCGGCGGCCACGTCGTTGCGGATCTTCTGTGTGGCCTCGGCGAAGACGGCATTGCCGGCGGCACCGGCCACCGAGTCGAGCGCCTCCACCATGGGCACACCGGCGGCGAACATGGAGGAGAAGGTGCGCGACCAACGCGCCACTGTGGCCTTCTCGATGAGCGGCCCGAACACCGGCATCTGTAACGACCAGCGGTCGACCATGGCGCGCAGCTTGGGCGAGCGCCGCAGTGCCTGATGGATGCCCATACCCAGCGCGATCAGCCCACCGAAGATGAAGTACCAGTAGGCAACGAAGAGGTCGGAGATATACAGCACCAACGCGGTCAGGGCCGGCAGGTCGGCGCCGGACTGGCCGTAGAGGTCCTTGAAGGCGGGGATCACGAACAGCATGATGCCCGCCGTGATGATGAAGGCGATGACGATGACGATGGCTGGATAGAACAGGGCCGATTTGATCTTGCCCTTGAGCGCCAGCATCTTCTCCTTGTAGGTGGCGATGCGGTCGAGCACGCCGTCGAGGATGCCGGCCTGCTCCCCGGCATGGACCAGGTTGCAGTACAGCCCGTCGAAGTATTTTGGATGCTTGCGGAAGGCCTGGCTCATGCTGGTGCCCGACTCCACATCGCTCTTGATCTCGCCCAAGAGCCTCTGCAACGCGGGGTTGGCGTGGCTGCGCGCGGCGATGTCGAAGGCCTGTAGCAAAGGCACGCCGGCCTTGAGCATGGTGGCGAGCTGCCGCGTGAAGACGGTCACGTCCTTCTCCGTGATGCTTTTGCTGCGAGCGAACATGCTCTGCTTGCGCACCTTCTGCACCGTGATGCCCTGCCGGCGCAGGATCTGGCGGACCATCGCCTCACCGCCGGCCAGCATCTCGCCCTTGACCTTCTTGCCCGTCTTGTCTACCCCCTCCCAGAGGAAAGGGATCTCCTTGACCATCGTGGCTGTGCGCGCGACTGCCATGGCGTTTCAGAACCTCATTCGTTGGTGACCGACAGCACTTCCTCGAGCGAGGTGAGCCCGGCCTTGACCTTGAGCAGCCCTGCTTGGCGCAGGTCGAGGATGCCCTCACGCCGCGCCTGGGCGGCGATGTCCAGGTTGGAGCCACCTCTGAGGATGATGTGGTTGATCTCCTCGCTGATCGGCATGACCTGGTAGATGCCGATCCGCCCCTTGTAACCGGTGTTCTTGCAGACCTCACAGCCGACTGCAGTGAAGGCCTGCCAGGAGCCATCGAGGTCGGCCTCCTGGAAGCCGGCATCGAGCAGTGCCTCGGGCGGGATGTCCACCGGCTGCTTGCAGTTGGGGCAAAGCCGCCGGGCCAGGCGCTGGGCGGTGATCAGCAGCACCGAGGCGGCCACGTTGTAGCTCGGCACCCCCATGTTGAGCAGGCGGGTGAGGGTCGAGGGGGCATCATTCGTATGCAGAGTGGACAACACCAGGTGGCCGGTCTGCGCCGCCTTGATGGCGATCTCCGCCGTTTCCAGGTCGCGGATCTCACCTACCATGATGATGTCGGGGTCCTGCCGGAGGAAGGCGCGAAGGGCCGAGGCGAAGTCGAGCCCCGCCTTTTCGTTGATGTTGACCTGGTTGATGCCGTCGAGCTGGATCTCGACCGGGTCCTCGACGGTGGAGATGTTGATGCCGGGCTTGTTGAGGATGTTCAGACAAGAGTACAGCGACACGGTCTTACCACTGCCGGTCGGACCGGTCACCAGGATCATGCCATAGGGGCGCTGGATCGCGTCCAATAGGGCCCTCAACTGCTCCGGCTCGTAGCCCAGCGCGTCGATCTTCTTCTGCAGCGCCGTAGTCGAGTCCAAGATCCGCATGACGATCTTCTCGCCATACAGGGTGGGCAAGGTCGAGATCCGGAAGTCCACCGACTTGTTGCGCGAGACCACCAGCTTGAGGCGCCCGTCCTGGGGGACGCGCTTTTCCGAGATGTCCAGTTTGGAGATGACCTTGATGCGCGAGGCGAGCTTCTCCTTGATCGCCAGGGGTGGCGAGGCGACCTCGTAGAGCACTCCATCCATGCGGAAGCGGATGCGGTAATGCTTCTCGTAGGGTTCGAAGTGGATGTCGGAGGCGCCGCTGTTGATCGCATCCAGCATGATCTTTTGCAGATAGCGCACCACCGGCGCGTCATCGATGTCGGCCGCCGCGGTGGTGTCGAGCGAGGCCTGAGCCTCCTCGTCGGTGAATTCGAGATTGAGATCCTCCGTCTCGATGCTTTTGAGGATGTCCTCCTCCGGTGCCTCGCCGTATTGGTCGAGCAGCCGCCCCAGCTTATCGTCCTCGACGACGATGGGCTCCACCGTGAGACCGGTCTGGAACTTGATGTCGTCGAGGGCCTGGATGTTGCTCGGATCGGAGATGGCGACGAAGAGCTTGTTGCCGCGCTGCCCGATGGGCAGGATATGGTTCTTTTGGACGATCTTGGCGTCCACTACCCCCTTGGGCAAGACGTGCGGGTCGAGCGCGTCCAAATCCAGATAGGGGATCCCAAAGGTGACCGAGGCGAAGGCGGCGATCTGGTCGGCGCGAAAGCGGCGTGTGCGCAGTAGATGCCCGAGAAAGCTCTCGCGCGCACTCCTGGCCTGATCCTGCAGATTCTCGCCCTCTTCCGGGCTGAGCAAGCCCTGCTGGACCAGGGCCCGGCACAGACCTGTCAGATTGGCACCGACGTTGACCGCGACCACCCTCTCTCGACTCCGCTAGCGACTCGTCTTATAACGGCTGGATTCCGTCTAAACTATATAGTAAATCATCATACCCTAGACATTTGTGGTCCGGTTCACACCTTCATGCCCCGGCCTGATGCGAGGACCGGTTTCAGGTTCGCGGCGGTAATATACGCGCCGTCTTAACCATGCGGTCCTGCACCTGGACGATCTCGACCGGGATGCCGGCGATCTTGAGACTCACCCCTGCCTCGGGGATGTCCTCCAGCTGTTCCAGGATGAGCCCGTTCAGAGTACGGGGACCTTCGAGCGGGAAGGCGAGGTTGAGCTTACGGTTGAGCTCGCGCAGGCTGGCCCGGCCCTCGACCAGGTAACTGCCGTCCGGCTGCGGCTGCCAGGGGCTTACCTGCAGCGGGGTGAGCGCGGTGAACTCGCCGACGATCTCCTCCAGGATGTCCTCCAGAGTGACCAACCCGAGCAGCTCGCCATATTCGTCCACCACCAGACCGAGCGATTGCCGATTGTTCTGGAAATGCGTGAGCTGGGTGAGCAGCGGGGTGCCGGAAGGGATGTAATAGGGTTCGCGCAAAAGCTCACGTAGCGCCGCTCGGTCGAGCGGTTCCTCGAGCTGGCGCGCCAGCGCCCGGCGCACCTCGAGGATGCCCTGCACGTTGTTGAGCTCCCCGGCATAGACGGGCAGCCGGTCGTGGTGGCTGGTCAGGATCTGTTGGCGGATCTCGGGCTCGTCGAGCTCCAGGTCGATCGCCTCGATGTGGCCGCGCGGACACATGACGTCGTCCACCGAGATCTTCTCCAGCTCGAACAGATTCAGTAAGATGCGACGATGCGCCTTGGGCAGAAAATTGCCCGACTCAGCCAACAGGGTGCGCAGCTCCTCCACGCCCATAGGCTCGGCGGAGAGCTCCTTGGGTGACTTTAAGTGCAGCAGGCGGATCTGGGCACGAACGAACAGATTGATGAACCAGATCACCGGGCCGGCCAGCTTCAGCAGGACGGCCAGGACATAGCTGACCACCGGCACGATGCGCTCGGCGTAGCTCGCGCCAAGGATCTTGGGTGTCACCTCTGAGAAGACCAGGATCAGGAAGGTGACACTGACCGTGGCCAGCGACAGGGCCACCTCGTTCTCGCCGAAAAGGCGAAAGGCGATGACCGTCACCAGTGCTGCCGCCGCGGCATTGACCAGGTTATTGCCAAGCAGGATCACCGCCAACAGCCGGTCGGTCTGGGCCAAGAGCCATTCCGCCAACCGCGCCCCTCGAATACCCATGCGGGCCTGATGCCGTAGCCGATAGCGGTTGACCGCCATCATGCTCGTCTCGGAGCCGGAGAAAAAGGCCGATAGGATCAGCAGCAGGGCGAGCGCGGCAAGCAGCGCGCCTAAAGGGATCTCGTCCAAGCAGGCAGTAGGGGAAGACCGATGGCGATAGTCTCAGGCGGCCAGTCGCCGAGTGTCAAGCGCGGCCGAGGAGGACCTCCAGCACGAATTTGACCCCGACATAGGCCAGCAGCAGGAAGACGAAACCGGCCAGGGTCCAGCCGATGGCCGTGCGGCCGCGCCAGCCGTAGATACGCCGGCCGACGAGCAGGCCGGCGAAGACGAGCCAGGAAGTGACCCCGAAGACCGTCTTGTGGTTGAACGGTAAGGCACGGCCAAAGACCTCCTCGGAAAAGACGATACCGGAGGCGAGGGTCAGGGTGAGCAAGACGAACCCCACGGCGATCAGGGTAAACAGCAATCGCTCCAGCGTGAGCAAAGGGGGCAGCGCGAGCACCAACTTTGGCGGCACCGGCTTGTGCAAATGCTTTTCCACCACCGCCATAAGCAGGGCGTGCAGGGCGGCGATGGTGAACAGGCTGTAGGCGGTCATCGCCATGAGCAGGTGCGCGGTGAAGACCGGTAGGTCGCTGTGCGGCACCGGACTGGCGTCGCGCATGAGGCCGTGTAGCGCCACCATCGCCCCGGCAAAACCCATCACGAGGGCCTGCAGCCCTGCCAAGGGGTAGCGCCAGGCGGCCAGGCTGTGGACCAGCACGGTCAGCGCCGCCACGGCAGACAGCGAGACGGCAAAGCCCAGTGCGATGCCGGGCCCGACGAAGATGTCGCCGTAAAGCAGATAAACGTGTATAAGAAAGGGCAGCAGGGGCAGGGCCCGGGCGGCAACGGCGCTGTTGCAGCAGATTCCACGCCCCGGCCAGAGGGATACGGCCAGACCAAAATAGGCAACCGCACAGATCAGGAAGAGCCAGCCCTGGGCCATGTAAGATGGAGATGTTTGCTAGACTTGTTTGTGAACAGATTCAGTTTATCGCATAGCCGCGTAGTCAAACCATGTTCGACACGCTGACCCAACGCCTTTCTCGCGTCGTCAAGAATCTGCGCGGCCAGGGGCGGCTGACCGAAGACAACATCCAGGAGGCCCTGCGGGAGGTCCGGGTGGCCCTGCTGGAGGCCGACGTGGCGCTACCCGTCGTGCGCGAGTTCATCGCCCGGGTGAAGGAGAAGGCCCTGGGCCAGGAGGTGCTGCACTCGCTCACCCCGGGCCAGGCCCTGATCGGCGTGGTGCATAAGGAGCTCACCGCGCTGATGGGCAGCGCCGCCGTGCCGCTCAACTTCGCGACTCAGCCGCCTGCCGTGATCCTCATGGCAGGGCTGCAGGGCTCGGGCAAGACCACAACCTGCGGCAAGCTCGCGCGCATCATCCGGCAGCAGGGCAAGAAGAAGATCCTGCTGGCAAGCTGCGACGTTTATCGCCCTGCCGCCATCGATCAGTTGAAGACCGTGGCCGCACAGGCAGAGGCGGAGTTTTTCCCTTCCAGCCCCGACCAGAAGCCGGAGGAGATCGCTCGCGCGGCCCTGGACTACGCCCGCCGCCACTTCTTCGACGTCCTGATCGTCGACACCGCCGGGCGGCTGCACGTGGACGCCGAGATGATGCGCGAGATCCAGCAATTGCACGCCGCCCTCAAACCGGTGGAGACCTTGTTCGTGGTCGATGCGATGCAGGGTCAAGACGCCGTCAATACGGCGCGCGCCTTCAACGAGGCCCTGCCGCTCACCGGTGTGGTGCTCACCAAGCTCGATGGCGACGCCCGCGGTGGCGCGGCCTTGTCGGTGCGCCACATCACCGGCAAGCCGATCAAGTTCGTGGGCGTGGGCGAGAAGCTCAGCGGCATCGAGGTCTTCCACCCCGAGCGCATGGCCTCGCGCATCCTCGGCATGGGCGACGTGCTCTCGCTCATCGAAGAGGCCCAGCGCGCGGTCGACCAGCAGGAGGCGCTCAAGGCCGTCGAGAAGCTGAAAAAGGGCAAGGGCTTCGACCTCGAGGACTTCAGGGCGCAGATCCAGCAGATGCGGAAGCTCGGGGGGCTGTCCAGCCTCGTGGACAAGCTGCCCGGCGCCGGCCAGCTCGGCGCGGCCGAGCTGGCCATGGGCGAAAAACAGATGCGTCGCATCGAGGGCATCATCAACGCCATGACTCCGCAGGAACGGCGCAACCCGGCCATCCTCAAGGCCTCGCGCAAGCGCCGCATCGCCGCTGGCGCGGGCGTTACGGTGCAGGAGGTCAACCGACTCCTCAATCAGTTCGAGCAGGCGCAAAAGATGATGAAATCGCTGGGCAAGGGGGGGCTCGCTAAGATGATGCGGGGTATGAAAGGCCTGTTGCCCGGGATGCATTGACAGGCGTGACCACCCCCAATTAAGAGAAACATAGGCTTGCATCGACAGGGTGCGCCCGGTATCCTATGAAGTTTCCCGATGGCCGCAGAAGGCCTCTGAGCAGAGGACACGATTTTATGGTGACGATCAGACTTGCCCGCGGTGGTGCCAAAAAGCGCCCCTTCTACAACATCGTGGTCGCCGACTCGCGCTGTCGCCGTGACGGCCGCTTCATCGAGCGCATCGGTTTTTACAACCCCGTCGCCGCCGAGCACGAGGAGAACCTTCGCATCGATCGCGAACGTCTGGCCTATTGGCAGGGTGTCGGCGCCCAGGTGAGCGACACCGTCGCCAAGCTGGTGCGTGCCCAGAAGGCGGCCTGAGGCGGATACGACCGCCGAGGACCTGGTGATCATGGGGCGGGTCGCCGCCCCCTACGGTGTGCGCGGCTGGGTCAAGGTCCAGCCCTATACCGAGTGGCTGGACAGCCTGCTCGATTACCCGCTCTGGCGCTTGGGTGCCAAGGGTGTGTGGCAGGCGAGAGCATTGCTGCAGGGGCGGCCGCACGGGCGTTATTTACTCGTGCAGCTCGCCGGGGTGGAAGACCGGGACGCGGCCGAGAGGCTACGCGGCATGGAGATCGCCGTGGCGCGTACCGAACTGCCGCCGCCCGACGCGGACGAATATTACTGGAACGATCTGATCGGCCTGGAGGTGGTGAACGTCGCCGGGGTCCGACTCGGGCGTGTGGAAGGGTTGCTTGAGACCGGCGCGCACGATGTGTTGCGGGTGCAAGCCGAGCGTGAACGCCTCATCCCCTTCACCGCCCCCATCGTGGTGGCGGTCGACCTCGCGGCGCGGGTGATCCGCGTCGACTGGGAAGCGGATTACTGAGCGTGACGCCGAGTTATCACGTCGTTACACTCTTTCCGGCGATGTTCGCCGCGCTCACCGACTTCGGGGTCAGCGGCCGGGCGGTGAGGAACGGACGGGTACGGTTGCGCTATTGGGACCCGCGCGACTTTACCCGCGATAACCATCGCACGGTGGACGACCGCCCCTTTGGCGGCGGACCGGGTATGGTGATGCTGGTCGAACCGCTCGACCTGGTGCTCACCGCCGTGAAGACGGCGCTCGCCTGGGAGGGCGTGACGCAGCCGCGCATGCTGCATCTCTCGCCGCAAGGGCGGGTGCTGGATCATGCGCTGGTTGCCGAGCTCGCACGCGAACCCGCCCTGGTGCTGTTGGCAAGCCGCTATGAAGGCATCGACGAGCGCCTTTTCCAGCGCCATGCGTTGGAAGAGGTGTCGATTGGTGATTACGTCCTCTCCGGCGGCGAGCTGCCGGCCATGGTGCTGCTCGACGCGGTGATCCGCCAGCAGCCGGGGGTGTTGGGGCACGAGGACTCGGCGGCGCAGGACTCCTTCGCCCATGGGCTATTGGATTGCCCGCACTACACGCGGCCGGAGGTCTACCTGGGGCTCAAGGTGCCCGAGGTGTTGCGTAGCGGTGACCACGCCGCCATCGCCCGCTGGCGCTTGGGCCAGGCCCTGCGTCGCACGCTCACCCGGCGGCCGGAGCTGTTGGCGCGCCGGCGCCTGAGCGCGGAGGAGCAGGTTTTGCTGGACGAGATCCGTTCAGAAGGTGTCCCGGCAGCCGCTGGGGCGTGATGTGAAAAACGGCGTCATGTCTGTTCGTCAGACCTCTGAGGCCAACAAGACGAAAGGAAGACCATGAACCTGATCGAGCAGTTGGAAAAGGAAGAGATCGCCCGCCTGGGCAAGACCGTGCCGGAGTTCGGCCCCGGCGACACGGTGGTGGTCCAGGTCAAGGTCAAGGAAGGCAACCGCGAGCGTCTGCAGGCCTATGAGGGGGTGGTGATCGCCAAGCGCAACCGGGGCCTGAACTCCTCCTTCATCGTGCGCAAGATCTCCGCTGGCGAGGGTGTGGAGCGGACCTTCCAGACCTACTCCCCGCTGGTTGCCTCGATCGAGGTCAAGCGCCGCGGCGACGTGCGCCGGGCCAAGCTCTATTATCTGCGCAACCGCTCTGGCAAGTCGGCGCGCATCAAGGAAAAACTCACCGCCGCCAAAGACCGCGCGGTGTGATCCGCCCACAGCCGGGACCCAGGGCGCGGCAGGTTCGCGCCGCCCGCCTGTGATGGCGGCTTGCGTCAGGGCAAAGCCGCGCTTGAGCCGCGGGCAGCCGATTTACCCACCACCGCCCGCGGATCGGGCCCCTCGCCGCTGTGCGCTGTCGAGGACGGGTCGCAAGGCCTTCCACACCTGCTCGAGCATGAGCGGCTGGGCGGCGGCCGTCGGGTGTATGCCATCGGCCTGGAAATACTCCGCTCGGTCGGCAAAGCCCTCCAGCAGGAAGGGCACGTAGGCCGTGCGGTGCTGGCGCGCGAGCTCCTCATAGACAGCGGCGAAGGCGCGCGTGTAAGAAGGCCCGAAGTTGGGCGGCAGACGCATGCCGACCAGAACGACGGCCGTGCCGCGCGCCTTGGCCGCGCGGATGATGCGTTCCAGATTCTGGCGCAACTGCTCGATCGGCAGCCCGCGGAGCCCATCGTTGCCGCCCAGGGCCAGGATCAGCACCGTTGGCCGGTGCAGTTCGAGCAGGCGGTCGATGCGGCTCGCCCCGCCCGCGCTCGTCTCGCCGCTGATGCTCGCGTTGACCACGCGGTGATTGAACTTTTGCGCGCGCAGCCGCTCCTCCAATAGCGCAACCCAGCCAGCCTGGGTTGGCAACCCATAGGCCGCCGACAGGCTGTCACCCAGCACGAGTATGGGCCCGCCCGCGGCATACGCGGCTGTGGCCACCCACCACGACAACAAGGCGAGCAGAAAGACACGCATGGACGTTGTAGCGTCTGACACCGTAATCATTCGCACTGCGGGACTCACCAAACGGGTGCAAAGCGGCGCGGCGACCCTCACGATCCTGGAGGATATCAACTTCAGCGTCAGGGCGGGTGAGGCCGTGGCCATCGTCGGCGCCTCCGGCTCGGGCAAATCGACTCTGCTGAGTCTCCTGGCGGGACTCGACCTGCCCAGCGCCGGCGAGGTCTGGCTCGACGGCTGCCCCCTCACCCCTCTGGACGAGGATGGCCGCGCCCGGCTGCGCGCCCGACTGCTTGGCTTCGTCTTTCAGTCTTTCCAGCTCCTGCCCGCCTTCACCGCCCTGGAAAACGTCATGTTGCCGCTGGAGTTGCTCGGCGCGGAGGATGCCGACGTGCGCGCACGGCAGATGCTCGCCCGCGTGGGGCTGGCTGAGCGCCTCCACCACTACCCCAAGCACCTGTCCGGTGGCGAGCAGCAGCGCGTGGCGCTGGCTCGCGCCTTTGTCGTCCGACCACGCTTGCTGCTGGCCGACGAACCCACCGGCAACCTCGATGCCACCACGGGCGCGGCGGTGATCGACCTGATGTTCGAACTCAACGCCGAGGCCGGCACCACCCTTATCCTGGTCACGCACGACGAGCAGCTCGCCCGCCGCTGCAGCCGCCAGGTCCACCTCGTCGCTGGCCGACTGGCTGCAGACTGAGCAAGCCATGGGTCTTGGCCTGCGCTTCCTCCTGCGCGACCTGCGTGCCGGCGAGCTCACCGTTCTGTTCCTGGCCGTGTCGGTGGCGGTGACCAGCATCACCAGCGTGGGCTTTTTCGCCGATCGCGTGCGCCAGGCCCTGGTTCGCAACGCGCATGAGCTCTTGGGCGCAGACCTCCTGGTGAGCGCCGACCACCCGCTGCCGGCCGAATACCTCCAGGCGGCGCGGGCGCGCGGGCTGGCCACGGCACAGAGCCTATCCTTCGTCAGCATGGCGCGCACACCAGACGGGGTCCAACTCGCCGCGATCAAGGCGGTCGGTCCCGGCTATCCTTTGCGCGGTAACCTACGCATTGCCCACGACGCCACGGTGACGGTGGTGCGGCATGGACCGCCGCGTGGCAGCGTCTGGGTCGATCCGCGCTTCGCCAATCTCACCGCCGTGGCCAGCGGTGACCGTCTGGAACTCGGTGATGCCACGTTCACCATTGCCGCCCGCCTGGAGCACGAGCCCGACCAGGGCATGTCCTTCCTCAATCTCGCCCCCCGCGTGATGATGCACCTCGACGATGTCGCCGCCACCGGCCTCATCCAGCCGGGCAGCCGCATCCGCTACCAGCTTTATGTCGCCGGCGATGCCGGTGCGGTCGCGGCCTACCGCGCTTGGATCGAGCCCCGCTTGCAGCGCGGCGAACGGATCCAGGGCCTGGAGGACGCGCGACCCGAGGTGCGCGAAGGCCTGGATCGTGCCCAGACCTTTCTCGGCCTCACCGCCCTGCTGGCCGTCATACTGGCGGCTGTCTCCATCAGCCTCGCCAGCCGGCGCTATGTCGAGCGTCATTACGACGGTTACGCCGTCATGCGCTGTCTCGGCGCCGTCCAGGGTCGGCTGGTGCGGCTGTTTGCCGGCCAGTTTTTGCTCCTGGGCGCGGTCGCCGGGCTGCTCGGCTGCCTGCTGGGCTATGCCGCGCAGGCCCTGATCGGGCGGCTACTCGACGACCTGATCGGCACGCCGCTGCCGCAGCCTGGCGCACGGACGGTGCTGCAGGGCCTCGCAATCGGCTATGTACTGCTGCTCGGTTTCGCCCTGCCGCCGCTTGTGCAACTCAAGCGCGTACCCGCCCTGCATGTCCTACGCCGCGAGGCCGGTCGGCCGCGCGCCAGCCCTCTAGTCGCCTATGCCGCTGGTCTCGTGACGCTGGCCGTCCTCGTTGTCTGGCAGACGAACGACACTCGACTGGCTGCCTATACCCTAGCCGGTTTCGCCGTGGCCGCGGCCGTCTTCGCCCTGATGGCGTTGGCCAGCGTGCACCTGGCGGCCCTGGCCGGCCGCCGCTCGAGCTTCGCCTGGCGCTATGGCCTGGGCAGCCTACGCCGACGGTCCCGCGCCAACGCCGTGCAGCTCGTCGCCCTAGCGCTAGGGCTCACCGCCATCCTCCTGCTCGCCTTCACGCGCGGTGACCTGATCGCCGCCTGGCGGGCCAAGACCCCGCCGGACGCGCCCAATCGCTTCATCATCAACATCCAGCCCGAACAACGTGAGGCCTTGCTCGATTTCTTCCGCAGCCACGGCCTGCCGCAACCCGTGCTCTACCCCATGGTGCGCGGCCGCCTCATCGCCATCAACGACAGACCCGTGCGCCCCGAAGACTATCCTGATGAGCGCACACGCAACCTGGTCGAACGCGAATTCAACCTCTCCTACATGCACACCCTGCCCAGCCACAACCGCATCATCCAAGGCCAGTGGTTCTCGGACGACGACCGCGCGCGCGGTGCCCTATCGATCGAGGCAGGCATTGCCAAGACGCTCGGCGTGAAACTCGGCGACCGCCTGACTTGGTCGGTGGCTGGGCAGATCGTGACCGCACCCGTGACCAGTGTGCGGGCGCTCGACTGGGACTCCATGCAGGTCAACTTCTTCGTCATCGCCCCCCCGGAGCTGTTGGCCGGCTTCCCGGCCAGCTATATCACCAGTTTCCGTATCGAGCCGGCGCAGGCTGCAGGCCTGAACGCTTTGGTACGCGCCTTTCCCAATCTCAGCGTGATCGACACCGCGGCCATCCTGCAGCAGGCCCTCGACCTCATGGATCGCATGATCGCCGCCGTGCAGTTCGTCTTCCTCTTCGCCCTCGGCGCTGGCGTCCTCGTCCTCTACACCGCGCTCATCGCAAGCCAAGGGGAACGCCAACGCGAGGCTGCCCTGCTCATCGCCCTGGGCGCCAGCCGCACTCAGGTCGTGGCCGCCCAGCGCACGGAATATCTCGTCATCGGCCTTGTTGCCGGCCTGCTTGCGGCCGGCGCGGCCGCTATGATTGGCTGGGTCCTCGCCGCACAGGTCTTCGAATTTGCACACTACACCCCCAACCCCTGGCTTTTGCTTGCCGGCCCAGCGCTCGGCCTGGCGTGCGTGGCCATCAACCTTTGGCTGAGCACCCGTGTTGCCCTACACACCCCACCCACGGCCGTGCTGCGCGAAGAGACCTGAACGCCGCGCCTCGCTGAGCTGCGATCCCAGACGCCCCCGGCTCATGGACACGGGCCCGAGTCATCCTGCGCCTAAACGGTGTTGTGGCTTACGCCGCCCGGCTTGAGCCTCGCTGAATAGTCGCCGCGCGTGTGTTAGCCTACGCCGGGAGCGTGATTCCCCGGTCACGCGACACGAGACCACGCACACGACGCTGACTCGGACCGCCATGGCACGAGAAAAGACAGGCAGCATGCGCTCGATCGAAGCCTGTGAGCATCGCCACCAGGCGCGCGTGAACAACCCGCCCGCCGGCCTGGTTAAGCCCCAGACCGACGCCGACGCCGGCGAGAAGAAAAACCGCTATGCCTGCGACCCGCACCTCGACCCGCGACTGGTGTGGGCGGGCAAGGACGAGCACACCGCGTTCGAGGTGTCGAGGGTGTCCCTGCACGTCCACGAGCGGATCGACCCGTGCACCATCATCGAGGCGGCGAAGAAAAAACGGCAGCAACCCGCAGATGGGGTTGTTCGAGACTGAGCGCACGGAGCCCTTACGCCACGCCGTCGCGTTCTACCGGCACCAGCACGGCTGTTCGAACCGCGATATTGCCGGCGATTCGCGCCTGGAGATGAACTTCCTATTGGATATTGGAAAAAGAGGGCATGGCCGGCAAGGGTCAAGTCCAATTTTTGCTGTAAATTCGATCCGGTAAATCGTTTCCCGTCACCCGTTAAGCGCAACCACCTTGCCGTCATCAGCCGCTGATTTTTGGGTGGCCGCCCATTCGTTGAATTCGTCCATGTCGAGGT
>CALAMX010000154.1 GCA_937925755.1 uncultured Burkholderiales bacterium | reverse complement strand
GGGAAACGCTGAATAAATCTACTGCGCGGGCGAATGGCTGCGTTGCGCGGTGCTCGGATGCTCGCCTATCTGCTTGATATGTCTCGCATCCTGCGCTCCGGGCGCCTTGCCCTTCGCCCGCTCGTGACGATTTCTTCAGCGTTTCCCTGGGGGTTATTCAGAGGTTGCCGAACGGCAGGTTAGCCTCCGCTGAGACTTTGTTTGCACGCCTTCGCCGAACTTCATGTGATGTCTCGCGGCTCGCGCTCCTGGCGCGCGGTGCTCGATCCCGCTCACCGGGTTGTGCTGAGCTTCCTTAGGATCGGTATCGCCAGCGCCGAACGAGTGGCCTGTCCTTAGTCGCCCCCCGTTTGGCCACTCGCCGGCTGGAAGACGAAGCGGCCGTCCTTCTCGGCGAAGGTGCCCAGCTTGTGGCCCAGCTCGGGCGGTGTCTCGTCGAATTCCTGCACGCGGCAACTTTGCGTGCTGATGGCGAAATGGCGCGTGTCGATCTTGAGGATATAGATCGGCTCGGCGTATTGCGGTGGGGCTTCGTAGAGCTCGGGGCGGGCACGCAGCCGCACGCCGCGCACATCGATACCGCCGCGGCATTCGGGCATGCGGTTGGCGGTGATGGTGAGCTTGAGCGTGTCTTGCCAGAGCCACTCCTGGACGCGGTGCAGCATGATGGTGTGTTCCTGGTTGTCGTCGATGCGGTAAGAGGCGGTGTCGTTGACACACCCAGCGAGCAACAGAGGCAGCGCGATCAGGCCAAAGGTGGTCCATCTGCCCCCTTTCCCAGGCAAGGCGATGGGCTTACTCGATGCCCTGGCTGGCGAGGTATTCGTCATAAGTGCCGGCAAAGACCACATGGCTACCATCCAGTTTGAGTTCGATGATCTTATTGGCCAACGATGATACGAACTCGCGGTCGTGCGAGACAAATATCAGCGTGCCGTCGTATTTCTCCAACGCGGTGTTGAGCGACTCGATGGACTCCATGTCCATGTGGTTGGTGGGCTCGTCCATGATCAGCACGTTGGGCTTGAGCAGCATGAGCTTGCCGAACAGCATACGCCCCTGTTCGCCGCCGGAGATCACGCGCGCCGGTTTTTTTACCTCGTCGCCGGAGAAGAGCAGCCGCCCCAAGGTGCTGCGGATCAGGGTCTCGACGTCCTGGCCCTCGTAGCCGCCGGCGCGCACCCAGCGCGCGACCCACTCTACCAAGGAGGCGTCGGTGTCGAATTCGGCCGAGTGGTCTTGGGCGAAATAGCCGAGCTTGGCCTTCTCCGCCCATTGGATACGGCCGGCCTGGGGGCTGAGTTCGCCCACCAATAGCCGCATGAGCGTGGTCTTGCCGACGCCGTTCTCGCCGATCACCGCCACCTTGTCGCCGGCGGCGATGTGCACGGAGAGGTTGCGGATGACGGGCTCGGTCGGCGTGTAGCCGAAGCTCAAGTCCTCCACCTCGCAGGCGAGCCGGTGCAGCTTGTCCTTGGGGTCGTATTCGAAGCGGATGAAGGGATACTGGCGCGAGGAGGGCTTGACGTCCTCGATGCGCAGTTTCTCGATCTGTTTGCGCCGGCTGGTGGCCTGGCGTGCCTTGGCCTTGTGCGCGGCGAAGCGGCGCACGAACTCCTCCAGCTGGGCGATGCGCTCCTTGCTGCGTGCCTGTTGCGCCGCCAGCCGAGCGCGCGCGGCAGTGCTGGCCTCCATGTAGTCGTCGTAGTTCCCAGGGTAGACCGTGATGGTGCCGTAGTCCAGGTCGGCCATGTGGGTGCACACGGCGTTCAAGAAGTGCCGGTCGTGCGAGATGATGACCATGGTCGAGTCACGGCTGTTCAACACGCCCTCCAGCCAGCGGATGGTGTTGATATCCAGGTTGTTGGTTGGCTCGTCCAGGAGCAGGATGTCGGGGTCGGCGAACAGGGCCTGGGCGAGCAGTACCCTGAGCTTCCAGCCCGGTGCCACCGCGCGCATGGGGCCGTCATGCTTGTCCTTGGGGATGTCCAAGCCGAGCAGGAGCTCGCCGGCGCGGGCCTCGGCGTCATAGCCACCCAGCTCGCCGAAACGCGCCTCCAGCTCCGCCGCCCGCATATAGTCGTCTTCAGTGGCCTCGGGGTTGGCATAGATGGCATCTTTCTCCTTGAGACAGCGCCACAGCTCCTCATGGCCCATCAGTACCACGTCGAGCACGCGCATGTCCTCGTAGGCGAACTGGTCCTGGCGCAGATAGGCCAGGCGATCGCCGGGGTCCAAGCTGACGCTGCCGGCGGTGGGCTCTATGAGCCCCGCCAGGATCTTCATGAAGGTCGACTTGCCGCAGCCGTTGGCGCCGATCAGCCCATAGCGGTTGCCCTCGCCGAACTTGATGGTGACGTTCTCGAACAGGGGCTTGGCCCCAAACTGCATGGTGATGCCGGTGGCGATGAGCATGGTCGGTGCAAAGTTCGATGTAAACTCGGAATTTTAACCGCCCCGGTCGGGATCGGCCCGTTCCCATCGTTCATCATGCAAGCGCTGTTGCAAAAGATCGGTCTGGAAGTCCACCAGGAGCTCGTGCCCTATGTCGAGAACGGGCTCAGGATCCTCTTCGTGCTCGCCATCGCCTGGGTCGTATTGCGCTTGATCCGCAAGATGATCGGCGCCTTCAAGCGCTTTGCTTTGAGGCGCGCCGACGACCCCGAGTCGGTGCGGCGGGTGGAGACGCTGGCACGGGTTATCCGCTACGTCGCGACGGTGATCCTGATCATCGCCGTGGTCATGGAGATCCTGCACCTTTTGGGCATCTCCATCGCGCCGCTGCTCGGTGCCGCCGGCGTGGTCGGCATCGCCGTGGGCTTCGGCGCGCAGAGCCTGGTCAAGGACTTCTTCACCGGTTTTTTCCTCCTGCTGGAAAACCAGATCCGGGTGGGGGACTTCGTCGCCGTCGGCGGCGAACGCGGCCTGGTCGAGGAGATCACCTTGCGCCACGTGCGGCTGCGGGCGATGGATGGCACCGTGCACTTCATCCCCACTGGGCTCATCGACAAGGTCAGCAACATGAGCCTGGAGTTCTCGCGCGCGCTGATCGACGTCGGCGTGGCCTATCGCGAGGACTTAGACGAGGTCTTCCAGGCCATCCGCGACACCGGCGCCGAGCTGCGCGCCGATCCCGAATTCGGCCCGAAGATCCTGGAGGACCTGGAACTCCTGGGCGTGGAGAATTGGGCCGACTCGGCGGTGGTGATCCGCGCCCGCTTCAAGGTCGTGCCGCTCGAGCAATGGAATGTGCGGCGCGAGTTCCTGCGGCGACTCAAAAAGACCTTCGATGCCCGCGGCATCGAGATCCCCTATCCGCACCTTACGCTCTACCCAGGCCGCGGCAAGGACGGCAGCGCGCCGCCCTTGCGCCTGGTGCTGGAGGAGGCCCCTCAGAACAGCCGCTTGAGCCGCTCATAGCCGCGGCCGATCTCCTCGGCCAGCAGCCGGGCGGCAGCACGTACGTCCTCCGCCGCTTCGCCGGCAACCTCCGCCGCCTGTTTGGCCTTGGCGCGCAACTCGTCGAGCTTGGCCTCCAGCGCGCGCCATTCCTCCTGCGCCTCCAGCTTGGCGAGATGCGCCTTGACGATCAGCTCGTCGCGTTGGGTGGCCAGGCCGTCGATCAGTTTCTGCAGTTCCTCGGTCACTTGCATGCTTGCCTCCTTCCGTAGCGCGGATGACTACACTGAACTATAGACCACTGGCGCCGGCTGCCGGGAGGGGCGGACAGCGGATATGATGGTGACGCCACGCAGGTGACCCCCAATTGCAATGGAGACAGGCGATGAAGAAACCCCGAATCCTGGCCATGGTGATGGCCGGCGGCGAGGGTAGCCGGCTGCACCCCCTCACGGCGGAGCGCTCCAAGCCCTCTGTGCCCTTCGGCGCGCGCTACCGGATCGTCGATTTCGTGCTGTCCAACCTGATGAATTCGGGCATCCACTCGATCTATCTGTTGGTGCAGTACAAGTCGCAGTCGCTGATCGAGCACGTGCGCAAGGCCTGGGTGTTGCCGCCCATCCTACCGGAGCACTTCATCACCGTGGTACCGCCGCAGATGCGCCGCGGTCAGGTCTGGTTCCAGGGTACGGCCGATGCGGTGCACCAGAACCTGAACCTCATCCGCCAGTTCAAGCCGGACCTGGTGGCAGTGTTCGGCGCGGACCACATCTACCGCATGGACGTGCGACAGATGGTGCAATTCCACCTCGACAACGCGGCAGAGGCCACCGTGGCGGCGCTGCCGGTGCCGCTCGAGCAGGCCTCGGCCTTCGGCATCATCGACGCCGACGCGAGCGGACGGGTGCGCGCCTTTCTGGAGAAACCGGCCAACCCCCCGGCCATGGCCTCTGACCCGATACGCGCCTTTGCCTCCATGGGCAACTACCTGTTCGAACCCGAGGTGTTGGAACAGGCCCTGATCGAGTGCCACGCGCGCGGCGAGAACGACTTCGGCAAGCATGTGCTGCCGCGCCTGAGCGAGGGCGGCCGGCTGTACGCCTACAACTTCGCCGATAACCGCGTACCGGGCGTGCGCGACTACGAGGAGCACGCCTACTGGCGCGACGTCGGCACTCTAGACGCTTATTACGCGGCGCACATGGACGTGCTGGGCCTCAACCCTCGATTCGACGTCTTCAATGCCCAGTGGCCGATCTTCTCCAGCAACTATCAGGGCCCGGTGGCGCGTTTCCAGAACGCGCAGATCGACAACGGCATGATCAGCGCCGGTTGTCTCATCAACGGCGCGCGGGTGAAAGACTCGGTGCTGCGCCGCGAGGTGGTGCTGGAGCCGGGGGTGGAACTCACGGGTTGCGTCATCATGGACAACGTCACCATCCGTGCTGGGGCGAAGCTGCGGCGGGTGATCGTCGACCGCTACAATATCATCGAGCCTAACACCCGCATCGGCTTCGACCCGGTCGAGGACGCAGCACGCTACAAGGTGACAGAGAGCGGCGTGGTGGTCCTGCCCGAGGCGCAGCCCTACGAGACGGCGCGCACCTCCTTCGCCGAGGACAGTTGATGGCGATGGCGGTATGGCCAGGACGCCCCTATCCCCTGGGGGCGACCTGGGACGGCGAGGGGGTGAACTTTGCCCTGTTCTCGGAGCACGCCGAGGAGGTGGCGCTGTGCCTGTTCGACCCGAAGGGCCGGCGCGAGGTCGAACGGGTCTTCCTGCGCGAACGCACGGACCAGGTCTTCCACGGCTACCTGCCGCAAGCGCGGCCGGGGCTGCTCTACGGCTATCGCGTCTACGGCCCCTACCGCCCGGAAGCGGGCCACCGCTTCAATCCCAACAAGCTGCTCATCGACCCCTATGCCAAGGCCCTGTTCGGCCAGATCAAGTGGTCGGACGCCCACTTCGGCTACCGTATCGGCCACAAGCGCGAGGACCTGTCCTTCGACCGGCGCGACAACGCCTCCGGCATGCCCAAATGCCGTGTGGTGGACCCGGCCTTTACCTGGGGGGAGGACCGGCGGCCCAACACGCCTTGGCACGACACGGTGATCTATGAGTTGCACGTCAAGGGCATGACGCGCCTGCACCCTTTGGTGCCGGCGCCCTTGCGCGGCACCTATGCCGGCCTGGCGAGCGAGCCGGTGATCGAGCACTTGCAGCGCTTAGGGGTGACCGCGGTGGAGCTGATGCCGGTGCACGCCTTCGTCGACGACCGCACCCTGCTGGCGCGGGGACTACGCAACTACTGGGGCTACAACTCCATCGGTTACTTCGCGCCGGACCTGCGCTACAGTGCCACGGGCACCATCGAGGAGTTCAAGACCATGGTCAAGACCTTCCATCGCCATGGCATCGAGGTGATCCTCGACGTGGTCTACAACCATACCGCCGAGGGCAACCACCTGGGGCCCACCTTGTGCTTCCGCGGCATCGACAACGCCGCCTATTACCGGCTGGCGGACAACCCGCGCTACTACCTGGACTACACCGGCTGCGGCAATACGCTCAACATGATGCACCCGCGCGTGCTGCAGCTGATCATGGACTCGCTGCGCTACTGGGTGCAGGAGATGCACGTCGATGGCTTCCGCTTCGACCTGGCCAGCGCGCTCGCACGCGAGCTGCACGCGGTGGACCGGCTGGGCGCCTTCTTCGACATCATCCACCAGGACCCGGTGCTCTCCCAGGTGAAGCTCATCGCCGAGCCTTGGGACCTGGGCGAGGGCGGCTACCAGGTGGGCAACTTCCCGGTCGGCTGGACCGAGTGGAACGGCAAGTATCGCGACGCCGTGCGCGCCTTCTGGAAGGGCGAGGGGGGGCTGATCGGGGAGCTCGCCAGCCGGCTCACCGGCTCGTCCGATCTTTACAGCCACAGCGGCCGCCGCCCTTACGCCAGCATCAACTTCGTCACCTGCCACGACGGCTTCACCCTGGAAGACCTGGTGTCCTACAACGACAAGCACAACGAGGCCAACGGCGAGAGCAACCGCGACGGCGAGAACCACAACCGGAGCTGGAACTGCGGGGTCGAGGGACCCACCTCCGACCCGGCGATCCGCGCCTTGCGCGCCCGGCAGAAGCGCAACCTGATCGCCACCCTGCTGCTGTCACAAGGGGTGCCCATGCTGCGCGCGGGCGATGAGCTCTCGCACAGCCAGCAGGGCAACAACAACGCCTACTGTCAGGACAACACCCTCTCCTGGCTCGACTGGCAGCTCACCAGCGAGGCGCGCGACTTCCTCGAATTCGTGCGCCGGTTGGTCGCCTTGCGCCGCGAGCACCCCATCTTTCGCCGCCGCGGCTTCTTTCACGGCCGCGCGGTGCACGGCGAGGATGTCAAGGACATCGCTTGGCTCAACCCCGATGGGCGGGAGATGAGCGACGAGGAGTGGCACCAGCACTTCGCCCGCTGCCTGGGCGTGTATCTGTCCGGCGCCGAGTTGGACGAGGTCGACGCGCGCGGCCGGCCCGTGCGCGACGACGACTTCCTGCTGCTGATCAACGCGCACCACGAGGTGATCCCGTTCCGACTGCCGCGCTACGGGCGTGGAGACGACTGGTTCTGCCTGCTCGACACGAGTTTCGAGCAGGGGTTGCGCGTCGATGGTCGCCACAAGGCCGGCCAGACCTATCCCCTGCAGGGCCGCTCCCTGGTCCTACTCACGCGCCCCCGAGTCCGCAAGACAGGCGGTGAGTGAGAGCACACCAGCCACTACGATTGCTGTCGTTTCCTGTAACCGGACCCCGGTAACCTGCACAACATGTCCCTCGACGAACTCATCCACCGCCTGGCCGAAAGGGCCGGCGTCCAGCCCCTCTATCAGGACATCTGGGGCCACAGTCACGTGGCCAGCCGTAAGGTCCAGCAGGCACTGCTCACCGCCATGGGCATCGCCTGCGCCGACGAGGCAGCGGCCCGGGAGAGCCTTGCGCAGTGGGAGGCCGCTCAATGGCAGGCGCTGCTGCCGCCGGTGCTGGTGCACCCCCAGGGGCAGGAACCCGTGCGCCTCACCCTGCACCTGCCGGCCGCCGCGCGCGACCGCGCCGGCCGTTGGCGGCTCGCGTTGGAGCATGGCGTCACGACGGAAGGGCGGTTTCAGGCCGGCGACTTGCCAGAACTGGCGCGCCGGACCTTCGACGACGGCGACTATCTCGCCCTGGGCCTGACCCTGCCGCCCTGCGACGCGGCCGGCTACCACCACCTGATGGTGGAACTCGACGGCCTGCCGTCGGCGCAGATGCCACTCATCGTCTGTCCCACGACCTGTTACCGCCCCGCCGTGCTCCAGGGGGGTGGACGGGTCTGGGGGGTGAGCGTGCAGCTCTACGGCGTGCGCTCGCGGCGCAACTGGGGCATGGGCGACTTCACGGATCTGACCAACCTGGCCACGCTCCTGGGTCGGCTCGGCGCGGCCCTCATCGGCGTGAACCCGCTGCACGCCCTCTATCCCCACAACCCCGCGCACTGCAGCCCCTACAGCCCGAGCAGCCGGCAGTTCCTCAACGTACTCTACATCGACGTCGAGGCGGTGCCCGAATACGCTGAGTGCGCCGCGGTGCAGGCGACGGTGGCCACAGCCGACTTCCAGGCGCGGCTAAATGCCCTGCGCGCGTCTGCCTTGGTCGATTACCAGGGTGTGGCGGCGGTCAAATTCCCCTTGCTCGAGCGCCTTTACGCCCATTTCCGTGCCCACCACTTGGCCCGCGACACGGCGCGAGCGGTGGCCTTCCGCCGTTTCGTCGCGGCGGGTGGCGAGGACCTCTACCGTTTCGCCCTGTACGCGGCGTTACAGGCGCACTTTCATGCGCAAGACCCCGCCCTCTGGGGCTGGCCGGTCTGGCCAGAGGCTTGGCGCGCGCCCACCAGCCCCGAGGTGCTGGCCTGGGCCCAAACGAACGCCGAGCGGGTCGAGTACCACCTCTACCTGCAGTGGCTCGCCGCCGACCAGCTCAAGCGGGCGGCACAGGCGGCGCGCACAGCCGGCATGGCAATTGGCCTGTACATGGACCTGGCCGTCGGGGTCGACCGTGGCGGTGCCGACACCTGGATGCATCGCGATCTCTTCGCCTTTGCGGCGAGCGTGGGCGCGCCGCCGGATGACTTCAACCTGCACGGCCAGGACTGGGGCCTGCCGCCGCTCATCCCAGACCGGCTGCGCGCCGCCGCCTATGCCCCGTACGTTACGACGCTACGCGCCAACATGGCCGCCGCCGGGGCGCTGCGCCTCGACCACGTCATGGCGCTCATGCGGCTGTACTGGGTGCCGCCCGGCCTGCGCGCCGATGAGGGGGTCTATGTCTCCTACCCGTTGCAGGACCTCGTCGGCATCCTCGCCCTGGAGAGTCAGCGCGCCCAGTGTCTCATCGTCGGCGAGGACCTCGGCACCGTACCGGATGCCATGCGAGCGGTCATGCATGCGCGCGACATCCTCGCCTACCGATTGTTCTATTTCGAGAAGCATTGGTCGGGCGACCACCGCTTCAAGGCCCCGCAGGAGATCGGCCATGGCGCCTTGGTGGCTGCCAGCACGCACGACCTGCCCACGCTGTGCGGATTCTGGCGCGGCAGCGACCTCACGTGGCGCGCCCGGTTGCACCTGTTTCCATCCGAGGCCGTGCGCGAGGCGCAGTTCGTCACCCGCGCCCAGGACCGCGCCCGGCTGCTTAAGGCCTTGCACTGCGAGGGTCTGCTGCCCGAGGGGATCTCGCTGGACCCCAGTGAGGTGCCGGAGATGACGCATGAATTGCGGCTGGCCGTGCACCGCTATCTCGCCCGCAGCGCCGCCCCCATCCTGCTGGTGCAGGCCGAGGACCTGCTCGGCGAGCTGGAACAGGCCAACCTGCCAGGCACGGTGGCCGAGCACCCCAACTGGCGGCGCAAACTCAGTCTCGCCATCGAGGACTGGGAGGCCGATGCACGCATCCTCGAGACCGCCCGGGCACTCTCCGCAGAGCGCAGACAAGGGATTGATTGCAAAAACGATTTTTTCTGATTGTGGGATTGAATTCCGAGGCTTTTGCCCTATATAGAAAGAGAAGTAACATCGACCAAGGAGGCGAATATGAGCGAAGAAACCCGCAAGGAAGAAGTGGCTGTGCGTCCAGCCGAGGCTGGACAAGTGCAAAAGGCGACACCCGCACGCTGGGTGAGCCCGTTCGACGAGATGGAAAGGCTCATGGACGAGTTCTTCCCGCGCGGCTGGCTCAGGCGCTGGGAATGGCCTGTTTTCCCCGAGTTGTCCCGTCGCTTCGAGTTCAGGATGCCCAAGGTGGACATCGTCGACCGGGCCGAGGAGGTGGTGGTCAAGGCAGAGCTGCCGGGCATCGACAAGAAGGACCTGGATGTGACGGTGACGGGCGACACCATCACCATCAAGGGTGAGAGCCGGCATGAGGAGAAAGAGGAAAAGGGCGATTACTTCCGCAGCGAGATCTCGCGCGGCAGTTTTTCCCGCACCCTGATGCTGCCCGCCGCGGTCGATGCGTCCCGCGCCAAGGCCACGTTCAAGGATGGCCTGCTGGAGGTGACGCTGCCCAAGAAGGAAGAGGCCAAACGCCAGCGCGTGACCATCGAATAAGCGATAAAAGGTCGTGCACGCTTCGTGAGACCGGGCCAAGCGCCCGGTTTTTCATGTGGCCGTATGGCTTGCCGCCGCGTTGCCCAGCCCGGGGTGGTCGGCGCGCGGGGTGTCGAGATGGTAGCCCTGCACCAGATCGACACCATAACCGCGCAGCAGCTCGAGACAGCGCTCGTTCTCCACGAACTCGGCGACGGTGATACGGCCCATGCCGCGCGCGACATCGGCGATGGCCTTGACAAAGACCTGATTGTCCCGGTCTTCCGGTAGGTTGCGGATGAACATGCCGTCGATCTTCACCGTGTCCACCGGCAGGTGTTTGAGATAGGCGAAGGAGGAAAAACCGCTGCCGAAATCGTCCAGGCAGATCTGACAGCCGGTCGTGTGCAGGGCCTCGATGAAACGCTGGGCATCGGCGAGGTCGGTCACCGCGCTCGTTTCGGTCAGCTCCACCATCAAGCGACGTGCCGCCACGCCGTGCGAACGCAGCAAGTCGGCGATGTACTGGGGCAGGCTGGGGTCGTCGAAGGAGCGCCCGGAGATATTGACGGCCAGCGGCGGCATCTCGGGGTGCTCGCCCAGCAGACGGATGGCCTCGGCCAGGACCCAGCGATCGATCGCCAGGATGCGCCGGCTCTTCTCCGCCACCGGAATGAAGCGGCCGGGCAAGATGAGCCGCTCGGGGTTTTCCTCATCCAGCATGCGCACGAGGACTTCCAGATGCGACAGGCTGCCGTCGGCCGTTCGATAGACGCCCTGGAAGTGCAGGCGCAGCAGGCCATTGGCCAGGGCGTGGTCGATGCGGTCGTTCCAGGTGAGGTGGTGCACCATGGCCAGGGTGGCGTCCTGCTCCGGGCTGTAGATGCGCCAGGTGTTCTTGCCGGCCTGTTTGGCCTGGTACATCGCCGCGTCGGCATGCGCGATCAGGGTGTCAGCGTCGGTGCCGTGCGTGGGATAGAGGGCGATGCCCAGGCTGCTGGTCAGCCGCAGGTTCTGGCCCTCGAAACGGAAAGGGATGGCGCCCACCGCACGCACGATGCGCTCGGCCAGTTGCATGACGTCCTGCTCGCGGGCGTTGGGCACCAGCAAGGCGAACTCGTCGCCACCCAGACGGGCCAGCGTCTCATTGCGCCGCACCAGGGCGTTGACCTCGCCGGCCACACGGATCAACAGGGCGTCGCCGGCGCGGTGGCCGAAGGTGTCGTTGATCACCTTGAACTCGTCCAGGTCGAAGAACAGCAGTGCGCCCTGGGTGGCGCTGCGCTCGCACTCGGCGAGCATGCGCTCGAGCTCCTGTTGGAAGCGGTGGCGGTTGTAGAGCCCCGTCAATGAGTCATGCTCGGCCAAGTAGGCGATCTGCTGAGCGGTCTGGCGCTCGTGGGTCACGTCTTCGTAGATCCATAGCTGACCGATGCTGCGCCCCTCGCTGTCGCGCACCGGATAATCGAGCTGGGTGATCACGCGCCCATCCGCCAGAGGGATCTCCAAGCTGTGGGAGAGCTCGCGTGTCTCCAACACCGCCAGCATGTGGCGTGAGAAGTGGTCCGGCCGCGCCAGGGTGCTGGTCGACTGGGCGAGCACCTCGTTGACTGGCTGGCCGACCAGTTGGTATGTCTCCGGCACCATCCAGATACGGCGGAAGGCGGGGTTGTGGTAGACGACCCGGCCCTCGGGATTGACGAAAAGGATGCCCAGGTTCATGGCGGAGAGCAGGGCGTGTAATCGAGCCCGCTCCTCGCCCGCCTCTTGGGCGAGCCGGCGTTGCTCCGCCTCGGAGCGCGACAGGCTGGACAATGCCTGGCGTAAGTTCTCTTCGGTGGCGGCGAGGTCTTCGATCCGCGCCGCGACGGCATCCAGCATGCGGTTGAAGGCTTGGGCCAGCTCGCCCACCTCGTCGTTGGAATGGACTGCGACATGGGCCGTGTATTGGCCCTCGCCGACAGCGCGACTGGCCAGGGTCAGCGCCTGCAGGTGACGTGTCAGCCACCACCCCATGACCGTGAGCAGGGCCACCGACAGGGCCACCGCCGTGCCGGCGATGAGTAGCCCTTGGCGGAGCAGATGTTGCTGTGCCTCGGTGAGGAAGGCGGTGGACAAACCATAATGCAGGCGACCATATTCCTGGTTGGCCAGGGTGATGGGGACTTGCAGATGGATGACCGATTGCCTCAACCCCTCGGGGGTCAGACGGCTCACTGGTGGTGGACCCTGCGGCGTAGCGTCAACGAACCCGCCCGCGCGCGCGATGACCACCCCCTGCTTGTCGGTCAATGTGGCATGGGTCACGCCCGCTTCCTTGCACGCTTCCTGCAAGATCTCGTGCAAGGTGGCGTAGTCTCGCTGCACCAGGGGGGCGGCCAGGGCGGCGTTGAACAGCACATTGAGCGCCGCCACCCGCTGTTGGGCTTGATCGATCAAAGCCTCGCGGCTCAGCCGCAGATGATTGGCCAGCAGCAGGCCAAGCATGCTCACCTCGACCAGGATCGCCGCCAGCAGCAGCTTGGCGCGCAATGAAAAGACTTTGCGTGACGTCAAGGCGACCCCTGGAGCTGTCGGCGCAGCTCGTCAAGATAGGGCTCCATCGATTTCAGTTCATGCGGCCGGAGCAGGCGCAGGCCACCGTACGCCGTGGCGCGGAAGAAAACCTGCCCTTCCGGTGTATCCGGGAAGGCGAGCAACCGCTGCTGCAGACGCTGTCGCTCGCTGGCAAGCCGTGGGTGTAGGAGCCAGACCAGCGAGGGGATGATCGGCATCTCGGCGAAGATGGCCAGCCGCTCGCGCAGCTCCGGGGGCAAGGCGCCCCAGCCGGTCTTGCCAACCACGCCGAGGAGGGCGTCGCCGTTGGCCACGGCGTGCGCCACGCTCGCATGCCCCGGGGCCTGCACGAGCGCGAAGTCCCGCTCGGGCTCGAGGCCTTGGGCCCGTAGCCAAGCCAGCGTGAGCATGACATTGAGGGCCAAGGGATCGAAAATGGCAAAGCGCTGCCCGCGCAAGTCATCGATCGAGCGCAAGGGTCGGCTCTGGCTCATGATGACGTAGGCCCGATTGGGCGCGGTGTAAATGGCGAGCGGCAGCCAGCCGCCGTCGAGCTCCATCAGTCGTGCCAGGTGCGGCGGCACGAGCGCGAGATCATAAAGCCCTGCCGAAAGTTGGCGATGGAAGGCGCGAAAGTCGGTGGCGGTCAGAAGCTCCACGGGACGACCCAGGCTACGCCGAAGGTAATCGGCGAGGGGCTGGTACAGCCCCACCAGAGTGCGGGGAGAAAAGACCGGCACCAGCCCGATCCGCAGGGGGTTCTCGGCGGCATTCGCTGCCCAGCCGAACCGGGCGAGGGCCAGAAAGCCAAAGAGGGATAGAAAACCTCGGCGCGTCAGCAACGAAAACGGTCCACGCATTTCCACCGCAGGCATTATCGGCCTGCTCGACACGCGCTTGAATAGTACGTTACAAGGACTTGACGAAGACCTTGGAGCGCCGCTGCCAGTTGTACAAGGCCTTGCGTGGGGCCGGCAGATCCTCGGGACTGGCCGGCTGGAAACCGCGTTCGAGAAACCAATGCGCTGTGCGTGTGGTCAGTACGAACAGCCGCGTGAGCCCCTGTTCGCGCGCGGCCTCCTCCACCGCTGCGAGCAGGGCCTCGCCGCGGCCACTGCCCTGGAACTCGGGCGCCACGGCCAGGCAGGCCATCTCCCCTGCCTTGGCCTCGGGGAAGGGGTAGAGGGCCACACAGCCGATGATGCGCCCATCGAGCTCGGCGACGAAGAAGCGCTCGATCTCGCGCTCGAGCAGCTCACGCGGGCGGTGCACCAGGATGCCGGCCGCCTCCAGCGGCTCGATGAGCGCAAGGATGCCGCCCACGTCGGCGATGGTGGCCGGCCGCAAGTTCTCCACCGTCTCGCGCGTCAGCATGCAGCCTACCCCCTCGTGCGTGAAGAGTTCCGCCAGCAGCGCTCCGTCCACATCGGCGCTGATGAGATGCACGCGCCCCACCCCATGGCGGCAGGCGCGTATGGCGTGCGGTAGGTAGAGCTTGAAGTCGCCCTCGGGCAGCTCACGCACCAGTCGCTGCGCCTGCCGCACGGTGAGCCGGCTCAAGCGCTGGCCGCGTGCATCGACGGCGTCCCCCACATCGAGGATGAAGACGAGTTTCTCCGCTCCCAGGGCCATGGCCGTCTCGGCGGCGACGTCCTCCAAGGTCAGGTTGAAGACCTCACCGGTGGGTGAGTAGCCCAGCGGCGAGAGCAGGACGATCTCGCCGGCGGTAAGCCGCGCACGGATGGCCTCCGCAGCCACTTTGCGCACCTCGCCGGTGAACATCAGGTCCACTCCATCGACCACCCCTGCCGGTCGGGCGATGACGAAATTGCCGCCACCCACACGGATCTCCGCACCCGCCATGGGTGTATTGGGCAGCCCCAGCGACAGCAGCGTCTCGATCTCGATGCGCGCCGTGCCCACGGCCTCCTTGACGCATTCGAGCGCCTGCGCATCGGTCACGCGCAGTTCACGCACATAGCGGATGGACAGACCGCGCGCCTTGAGCCGTGCCTCCACCTGCGGCCTGATGCCATGCACCAGCACCAGCTGCACGCCCAGGGCGTAGAGCAGGTTCACATCGTGGATCAAGTCCACGAAATCCTCGCGCAGCATGGCGTCACCGCCGAAGGCGATGACGAAGGTCTTGCCGCGAAAGGCGTGGATGTATGGGGTGGCGGCGCGGAACCAGTCAACGAAGCTGGGGTCGGTCATGGTCGTTTTTCGCTTGCGGAACAAGGACGAGCGCAAAGGCGATGGCGCCCACCACTGATTTCACTGTAACGATGTAACCAGCAACCTGTAACCTTAACCATCGCCCCAGAGCGCCTGGATGGCCGCCAGGGCTGCCACCGCGGCGGTCTCGGTGCGCAGGATGCGCGGACCGAGGCTGATGGGTTGGAAGCCGCGCGCAAGCGCCGCCTGGCGCTCGGCTGGGTCCAATCCGCCCTCGGGGCCAGCCAGCAGCAGAAGCCGACCCACGGGCGGCGGCAACTCGCGCAACCGAACGGTGGCTTCCGGGTCGAGCAGCAGACGCAAGCCACTGTCGGCCTCGGCAGTGGCGAGCCAGTCGTTGAAATCGCGGATGTCTTCCACCGGCGGTAGCCGCACACGGCCGCACTGTTCGCAGGCCGACATCACCACCCCCTGCCAGTGCGCTAGACGCCGCATGCGCTTGTCCGCGTCGAGGCGAACGACGGTGCGGCGCATGATCAGGGGCAGGATGCGGGCGACCCCAAGCTCCACCACCTTCTGCAGGGTGTAGTCCATGCGCTCGCCGCTGGAGATGCCCTGCGCCAGCGTCACCATGAGCGGCGACTCGCGGCTGACCGCTCGGCAAGTGAGTACGCGCGCCTGGGCCTGGCGCCCGGCCTGGACGAGCTTCGCCTCACACTCCATCCCGTCGCCGTTGAACAGCACGAGGCTGTCGCCCACGCGCAGCCGCAGTGCCGCCAGGGCATGGCGGCTGACCGCCGCGGTGAGCTGCGCCGTCTGGCCGGGCGCGAGCGGGACGGGGCAATAGAAACGGGCAACAGGCATGGGTGCGAAAGAAACCGGCTAAGTATTGGTATCATCCAGTCATCGAACGTTTGGAGGCAAGCCATGGTGCGCATGCAAACCCCGGTGTGTGACTTTGGCCGCCCGGCCGTGGATTTCGACCTGCTCGGCGTGGACGGCCGGCGCTATACCTTGGCCGATGTACGAGGGCCGAACGGGCTGCTGGTGATGTTCATCTGCAATCACTGCCCCTATGTCAAGGCGGTGAAGGACCGCATCGTGCGCGACGTCAACGACCTCAAGCCCTATGGCATCGGCGCGGTGGCCATCATGGCCAACGACCCCACCGACTACCCCGAGGACAGCTTCGAGAACATGCAGAGGATCGCCCGCGAGTGGCGGTTGCCCATGCCTTATCTCTGGGACGAGACGCAAGAGGTGGCGCGCGCCTATGGCGCGGTGTGCACACCCGACTTTTTCGGCTACAACGCCCGGCTGCAGTTGCAATACCGCGGGCGGCTCGACGCCTCGACCAAGGAGAGCGCACCGCCGGATGCGCGGCGTGAACTGTTCGAGGCGATGGTGCAGATTGCTCAAACCGGCGAAGGGCCGCGCGAGCAGATCCCCAGCATGGGCTGCTCCATCAAGTGGCGGCAGGCCTGATTCTCGCCGCTGAATGTCGCCGCTGCTTGCCCAGGTGATCGAGGCCGTGCGCGCAGTCGGCCGCGAGGAGGTCATGCCGCGCTACCTCAAGGTGGCGCACACCCGCAAGGACGA
>CALAMX010000153.1 GCA_937925755.1 uncultured Burkholderiales bacterium | reverse complement strand
GAATTCGGCCTTGGCCGCGTCCGATTCTCCCTGTACATGGGCGAGCCGTGCTGCGATCGGCTCGGCGTCGAGGCTGCGCATCAGTCGGCCGATGTATTGCAGTTGGCGACGGCGCGCCTCATGGCTGCGGATGCGTTGTGCCTCGAGCACGGCCTCGTATAACGCCTCGGGTAGGTCCATGCGCTCTAGCTGCTGGGGGCTTAGCCCGACCAGGGCGGTGCCGAGCGCCTGCAGGGCGTGCATTTCTTTTTTGCGCTGGGTTTTGCTTGGCGGTTGACTGGGCTCCATGGCCGAACGGCGAAATGGGTGAGGCAAGCTTGTTATGATAGCGGGATCCTGACTACCGAAAGACCGACACCGTGTCTGATATACCTTTTGCTTACACGCCCGAAAACCTTCGGGCACTGGCGAGCCGGGTTTTGGAGCTGGCCCAAGCCGGTGGCGCGAGCGCCGCCGAGGCCGAAGTCTCTGAAGGCTCTGGTCAGACCGTCAGTGTGCGCAAGGGCGAGGTGGAGACCCTAGAATACAACAAGGACAAGGGCGTCTCAGTCACCGTCTATATCGGCGAGCGGCGCGGGCATGCCGCCACCTCGGATTTCTCCGACGATGCGCTCAAACGCACGGTGGAAAAGGCACTGGTCATCGCTCGCTATACCGCCGAGGACGATTGCGCGGGCCTCGCCGACGCCGACCTGCTGGCGCGCGAAGTGCCCGATCTCGACCTATATCACCCTTGGGACTTGCCGGTCGAACAGGCCATCGAGCTCGCACGCGCTTGTGAGGCTGCGGCCCTGGCGGTGGATGCGCGCATCCGCAACTCCGAGGGGGCCACGGTAAGCACCCAAGTCTCCCAGTTCGTCTATGCCAACACCCTCGGGTTCATGGGCGGCTACCCCAGCTCGCGCCACAGCGTCTCCTGCGCCGTGATCGCCGAAGAAGGTGGCAGCATGCAGCGCGACTATTGGTACGACACGGCGCGGGCCGCCGAGGACATGGCTGCGGTGGAGGTGATCGGGCGGCGTGCGGGTGAGCGCGCGGTGCGGCGGCTCAACGCCCGTAAGCTCGGCACGCGGCAGTGCCCCGTGCTATTCGAGGCGCCCGTGGCCAGCGGGCTGATCGCCAGCTTTGTGTCGGCCGTGTCGGGGGGGCATCTGTATCGGAAAAGTAGTTTCCTGCTCGATAGTCTCGGCAAACAGGTTTTCCCCACCTTCGTCCAGATCCATGAGCGCCCTTTCCTCCCGCGCGGGCTCGCCAGCGCCCCCTTCGATCACGAGGGGGTGGCCACGCATGACCGCGACGTGGTCCGGGACGGTGTGGTGCAGGGTTATTTCCTGGGCAGCTACAGTGCCCGCAAACTTGGCATGAAGAGCACGGGCAACGCTGGCGGCAATCACAACCTGATCATCCCCTCCACCGGTGAGGATTTCGAGGGGCTGCTCAAGCGGATGGGCACCGGCCTTCTGGTCACCGAGTTGCTCGGGCACGGGCTCAATATGGTCACCGGCGATTACTCGCGCGGCGCGGCAGGTTTTTGGGTAGAGGATGGTGCCATCGCCTATCCGGTGGAAGAGATCACCGTGGCCGGCAACCTGAAAGAGATGTTCCTCGGCATCCAGGCCATCGGCAGCGACGTCGAGGTGCGCGGCTCGCGCCGGGTCGGTTCTATCCTCATCGACCGCATGACGGTGGCGGGGGAGTGAGGGCCAACGCATGAAGAGGCTGCTCGCGCTCGCCCACGCGATCGACGCCCTGAACGACGGTGTCGGCCGCTTCACGCGCTGGCTGGTTCTCGCCGCCGTGCTCATCTCTGCGGGCAACGCCGTCGCCCGCTACGGCTTGGACTTAAGCTCCAACGCCTGGCTGGAGATCCAGTGGTATCTGTTCGCCCTGATCTTCCTGCTCGGGGCGGCTTATACCCTGCGCCACAATGGCCACGTGCGCATCGACGTGCTCTATGGCCGCTGGTCGGTGCGAACGCGTGCCTGGATCGACCTACTCGGCACCTTGCTGTTCCTGCTGCCCGTCTGCGCCCTGATTGCCTGGCTCAGTTGGCGTGGCTTCGAGGCCGCCTATGCCAGCGGCGAGCGCTCGCCGGACGCGGGCGGGCTTTTACGCTGGCCGATCCGACTGGCCATCCCTGTGGGCTTTGCCCTGCTGCTGCTGCAGGGGGTCGCCGAGGCAATCAAACAGGCCGCGATCCTGGCAGGACACTTGTCGGCGACGCAGGAAGCGGCGGAGGAGACGGTGTGAGCCCCGAGCTCATGGCCCCGTTGATGTTCCTGGGCCTAGTGGTCTTCTTGTTGCTGGGCTATCCAGTGGCCTTCGCGCTGGCCGCCAACGGTCTGCTCTTCGCGCTCATCGGCATGCAGGCGGGGCTCATCGAATTCTCCCTGTTGCAAGCCCTGCCAGAGCGGATCTTCGGCATCATGTCCAACGCCACGCTGCTCGCCATTCCGTTTTTCACCTTCATGGGGCTGATCCTCGAGCGCAGCGGAATGGCCGAGGAACTCCTCGACACCATGGGCCAGCTCTTCAGCCAGGTGCGCGGCGGTCTCGCCTATGCCGTGGTCCTCGTGGGAGCACTGCTCGCCGCCACCACCGGGGTCGTGGCCGCCTCGGTGATCGCCATGGGCTTGATCAGCCTGCCCATCATGTTGCGCTACGGCTACGACCCGCGCCTAGCCACCGGGGTGATCGCCGCCTCGGGCACGCTCGCCCAGATCCTACCGCCCTCCTTGGTCCTCATCGTGCTGGCCGACCAGCTCGGGGTCTCCGTCGGCGATATGTATCACGGCGCCCTGCTGCCGGCGCTGCTGTTGACAGCCCTCTATCTCCTCTACGTCGCGGGCGTGAGCGTGGTCCGACCGGCAGCCGTCCCAGCCCTGCCGGCCGAGGCGCGCACGCTGCGGGGTGCGAACCTGCTGCGCCGGGTCCTGTTGACGATGCTGCCGCCTCTGGTGCTGATCTTCCTGGTCCTGGGCACGATCTTTCTAGGTATCGCCACCCCTACCGAAGGTGGGGCCATGGGTGCGGTCGGTGCCCTGCTGCTTGCCTGGGTCAAGCGCCGTCTCAGCCTCGACGTACTCAGGCAGGCCTTGGATCGCACGACGCGGCTGACCAGCTTCGTGATCTTCATCTTGATCGGTTCCACGGTGTTCTCCCTGGTCTTCCAGGGAGTGGAGGGCGACCAGTGGGTGGAGGGGCTGTTCGAGGGCCTGCCGGGCGGGGTGATCGGTTTCCTCGTCCTGGTCAATTTGCTCGTCTTTTTGCTCGCCTTCTTTCTCGATTTCTTCGAGATCGCCTTCATCGTCGTGCCCCTGCTCGCGCCGGTTGCGGCCAAGCTGGGCATCGACCTGGTCTTCTTCGGGGTACTGTTGGGTATCAACATGCAGACCTCGTTCATGCACCCACCATTTGGTTTTGCCCTTTTCTACCTACGCAGTGTGGCCCCCAAGACGGTGCGCACGACCGACATCTACTGGGGTGCGGTCCCCTTCCTCGCGATCCAGCTCGTGATGGTGGCGTTCGTCATGGCCTTCCCAGGCCTTGTCGGCAATAATGCCGACAAGGGGCAGGAGACCCTGGTGCCCATCGAGATCGAGACGTCGGTACCTTTTATGCAACCGTTCACCGTTCCGGGGGCTTCATCCTGGCCTCAAGATTCGCCTGAAAGCGGACGTTAAGCTAGACTCGACAGTAAGTTGCAACGAAAACTTGGAGACGGACATGAAAATTTTTTCGCTCACTGCAGTTTTGTCGTTGGGTCTGGCCAGTACCGGCTGCGCCACCAAGGACTATGTCCATGAATACGTGCAAGACCAGCTCAAGCCGGTACAGGAGCGCCTGGCCAGCCTCGAGCAGCGTAGCGACCGCTCGGACGCCAGCCTCAAGCGCACCGATAGCCAGGTCAGCGCGCTCACGGGTCGCATGGACCAGGCCGAGGCGACGCTTAAGAATCATGACGAGCGCATCACCGCCGTGTCGAAGACCGCGCTGGAAGCACTCGACCGCGCCCTCGCCGCTGGCAGGCTGGCGGAGGGCAAGCTCCTCTATGAGGTGGTCATGACCCATGACACCCTGCGCTTCCCACCCGACGGGGTGCTACTCTCCGCCGAGGCCCGTGCCGCCCTGGACGAATTCGCTACTCGCATCAAGGCGGAGGGCAAGCCAGTGTTCATCGAGATCCAAGGGCACACCGACAGCCGCGGCGAGGCCGCTTACAACGAGCGATTGGGGCTGCAGCGCGCCGAGGCGGTGCGCAGCTATCTGCACCGTCAGGGCGGACTGCCGCTCGCGCGCATGTCCACCATCTCCTACGGCGAGAGCGCCCCGGTGGCGGACAACCGCACGCGTGAGGGGCGTATGCAAAACCGCCGTGTCGTCCTCGTCGTTTTGCGCTGAGGCCTCATCATAGCGCCCCTCACCACGGCAAGTGACCTACGAATCGAGGACCTCACCACCGGTCAGGGTCCAGTCGCCACTGCTGGGCAAATAGCGCGCGTGCACGATACCGGCTGGCTCACCGACGGTCGCCAGTTCGACTCAAGCCGCCAGCGCGACGAGCCCTTTGACTTCCCGCTTGCGCGCGGCGATGTCATTCCCGGCTGGGATGAGGGTGTGCAGGGCATGCAGGTGGGCGGCGTGCGCCGTCTTACCATCCCGCCACCGCTCGCCTATGGCGCGCGCGGTGCCGGTGGGGTGATCCCACCCAACGCACCCTGGTCTTCGAGGTCGAGCGATTGGCCATCGTCTGATTCGAACGGCCCCGCGACGACCCCGACAGGACGGGGCAGGAACGACGAAACCGCGACTTTCGTCGCGTCGCCCACTTTCGTCGCCCTGATGTCTACCGGCTGCGAGCCAACGCGGGTCGGGACAGCGCTGTGTCGCCGACCTGAACCCTCAGCGTGAGAAATACAAGAAATTGGCGTAGCTCGCCTCCGCCACCTTGAACCATTGCAGTGTTTGCTCGCGGAAGCGTTTCCATTCCGTGTAGATCTTGGCGAAACCGGGGTTGCGTGCCGCCTCCTCATCGTAGAGCTGGAAGGCGGCCTGGTGCGCCGCCTGCATGACTTCGGCAGGATAGGCGTGCAGTTTCACCCCCTGCCCCAACAGTCGCATCAGGGCTTCCGGATTCTTCGCGTCGTACTCGGCCAGCATGAACGCGTTGGCCTCGGCGCAGGCCGCCTCGAAGGCATTCTGATAGGGTTCTGGCAACGCCTTCCACTTGTCGAGATTCACGTAAAACGAGAGCTGCGGCCCCCCCTCCCACCAGCCCGGGTAA
>CALAMX010000152.1 GCA_937925755.1 uncultured Burkholderiales bacterium | reverse complement strand
GCTCGCGACTCTTTCTCCATGGTCTGGGTGATGGCCATGCCTTGCTTGTAGTAGTCCTCGGCCACCAGCGGGTCAGCCCCATCCGCGGCGATCCACAGCGTGATCAGACCGGCGATGACCGCACTCATCGGCAGGCCGAGGATGAGCCAGACCATGGGCTCTTTCCACCAGACCGATTTCGTTGGTGTGACAGCGGGCATGGGCTACCTCAGGAAACTGGACTTGGCTTCGCGCACGATGGTTGGGTCGTCCTCCGACTGGACGCGGAAGACGATGGGATGACTGGGTTTGTGCAGAGACATGCGGGGGGCTTCCAGTACGACACTGATGTCCTCGGTCGTCAGCGGTGCGACCTCCACCCGCTCGCCGCGGGTTACGCGCAGCCCGTCGATGCCTGTTGCGGTGATGACGTAGCGGTGCGGCGCATCGTCCATGTTGATGATCTGCAGCCGGTAGAGGTTCTCGATGCCGCCGGTGGGGGACTCCCGTGACAGGGTATGGCGGTCGCGCAGAACGTCCACACGCATGGGCACTCGTTGCGCCAGGGTGTAGATGAAGGCGGCGACGATTCCTAAAAGCAGCACGGTGTAGAACAGCGTGCGGGGGCGGAAGGTATGCTTGAAGATCTCTTTGTCCGGGTACTTACCGTCGATGGCGTTCTGTGTGGAGTAGCGGATCAGGCCCTTGGGATAGCCCATCTTCTCCATCACCTGGTCGCACGCGTCGATGCAGGCGGCACAGCCGATGCACATGTATTGCAGGCCATTGCGGATGTCGATGCCGGTGGGGCAGACCTGCACGCAGATGCCGCAGTCGACGCAGTCCCCCAGCCCCATCGCCTTGTAGTCGGCGTTCTTCCTGCGACCGCCGCGAGGTTCGCCGCGACGATAGTCGTAGGTGATGATCAGGGTGTCGGGGTCGAACATCACGCTCTGGAAGCGGGCATAGGGGCACATGTACTTGCAGACCTGCTCGCGCATAAAGCCAGCAAAGCCCCAGGTGAATGCGCCATAAAAAAGGATCCAGAAGGTCTCCCACGGGCCTAAGCTCAAGCTCAGCAGCTCCTGCCAGAGAACCTGGATGGGGGTGAAATAGCCGACGAAGGTGAAACCGGTCCATAAAGCGAGCAGGACCCAGGTCAGGTGTTTGCCGCCAGTGCGCAGGATCTTTTCCCTGTTCCAGGGGGCCGTGCGCAGCTTCTTCTGCTTGATGTGGTCGCCCTCGAACCAGCGTTCGATCCACATGAACAGCTCGGTATACACCGTCTGTGGGCAGGCGTAGCCACACCACAGCCGGCCAGCCACGGCGGTGAAGAGGAATAGCGCAAGCGCAGAGATGATCAGCAGGGCGGCCAGCCAGATGAAGTCCTGCGGCCAGAACACCAGGTCGAAGAGGTAGAACTTGCGCGCGCCGAGATCGAATAACACGGCCTGGCGCCCCTCCCACTGCAGCCAAGGCAGACCATAGAAGATCGCCTGCGTGAGGATGACCAGGGCCACCCGCCAGTACTGAAACCAGCCGTGCACGGCGCGTGGATAGATCTTCTGGTGCACCTCGTAGAGCTGCACCACCATCTCAGTGCTGCGACCCGCTGACGGTTGGTTCGAGGGTTCGGCCAACAGTAGAACTCCTATTGCGTCGGGATTTCCAGGTCGGCAGGCAAGTGCCCGATCATGGTCTTCGGGCCACAAGGCCCACCATCGAGGGAGTCCTCCCGCGGACATGCGGGGGCTGGCACATCGCCAGCCCGATCCCGCTTGCTCAGCGCTTGGACAGTGACAGCACGTAGGCTGTCAGGAGGTGGATCTTGGTCTCGCCGAGATGAGCCTGTGCGGGCATGCCGCCTTTGCGTCCTTTGAGGATGCTCTCGACAATGGCCGCCTCGGTGTCACCAAAACGCCAGGCATTGTCGGTCAGGTCGGGGAAGCCAGCATCGGCATTGCCCTTGCCGTCCTCGCCATGGCAGCCTGCACATACGGCATACTTCTCCTTACCAGCGGTGGCAAGAGCGGTGTCGTGCGGGCGCCCACTGAGGGACAGGACGTAGTGCGCCACCTCACGTGCGCCTTGCTCACCGCCGACGGCATCGCCCATCGGCGGCATCTCCGCGGTGAAGCCATTGGTGATGCTGGCCTTGATACGCTCGGGTTCACCGCCCCACAGCCACTCATTGTCGGTCAGGTTGGGGAAGTCGCGTGAGCCCTCGCCGCCGGAGCCGTGGCATTGCGAGCAGTAGGTCAGAAACAGGCGCTTGCCGCTCTCCATCGCCTGCGGATCGGCGGCCACCGCCAGCAGGTCCTTCTCGAGGTAGGGCTTGAAGCGCTTGTCGAACTCGGCGTCCACACGCGCCTTCTCATCCTGCCACTGGCTGGCCGAGGACCAGTTCCACAGCCCGGAGAACTTACCAAGGCCGGGGTAGAGGATCAGGTACAACACGCTGAAGCCGATCAGGAAATAGAACAGATACAGCCACCAGCGCGGCAGCGGGTTGTTGTACTCCTGCAGATCACCGTCCCAAGCATGCTCCATGACTTCCGCCTGTTCACCGGGGGCCAGCCTGCGTGTGGTCTGGCTGATGATGATCCACAAGATGAACAGGATGCCGACGATGGTCAGGGCAGCGATGTAGTAGTGCCAGAAATCCGTGGTGAAATCGGGTACCGCATAGCCTTCGATCATTGCGCTCTCCTCAGATCTTACTCGTGTGGACGCCGGCCGACCTCATCTTCTTCCTGGAAGGGTAGCTGGGCGGCATCGTCGAAGCGCTGGCGGTTCCCACGGTGGTAGGCCCACCAGACGATGCCGATGAATGCCACGAAGAAGAGGACCGTGATGACGGAACCGATGAGGCCGGCGTCCATGATGGGTCGTTTCGCTTATTGCAGTTTGGGCCCGGCGGTGCCGAGGACCTGGAGGTAGGCGATCAGGGCCTCCATCTCCGTCTTGCCTTCCAGCATGGCGGGGGCCTCGGCGATCTCCTGATCCGTGTAGGGATGGCCGGCCCAGTTCTTGAGCACGGTCATCTTTTTCACGATGTCCTTGCCCGTGGTCTCGGAGACCATTCTCTCGGCGAGCCAGGGATAGGCCGGCATGTTCGACTCCGGCACCACGTCACGCGGCTGCATCAGGTGCACGTAATGCCACTGGTCGGAATACCGCCCGCCGACCCGGTGCAGGTCCGGGCCGGTGCGTTTCGAGCCCCACTGGAAGGGCCGGTCGTAGACGAATTCACCGGCGACCGAGAAGTGACCGTAGCGCTCGGTCTCGGCGCGGAAAGGCCGCACCATCTGCGAGTGGCAGGTGTAACAACCCTCGCGGATGTAGATGTCCCGACCGGCCAACTCCAGGGCATTGTAGGGCTTGAGGCCCGGCACTGGTTCGGTGGTGGACTTCTGGAAGAATAGCGGCACGATCTGCACCAGGCCGCCGATGCTCACCACGATGAAGGAGAGCACCATCAACCAGCCGATGTTCTTTTCAAGAGTCTTGTGCGAAAACATGGCATGTGCTCCTCGTGGTCAGGCGTGCACCGCTTCCGGGATGCGCGCATCGTTGACGACACGGCCGGCGGCGATGGTCTTCCACACGTTGTAGGCCATCAGCAGCATGCCGGCGAAGAACATGAAGCCGCCGATGAGCCGGATGGTGTAGAAGGGGTACATCGCGTTGACCGACTGGGCGAAGCTATAGGTCAGGGTGCCGTCATCGTTGGTGGCGCGCCACATGAGCCCCTGGGCCACGCCGGCAATCCACATCGAGGCGATGTACAGCACCACACCGATGGTTGACCACCAGAAGTGCACGTTGATCAGCCGCACGCTCCACATCTCCTCACGTCCGAACAGCCGGGGGATGAGGTAATAGAGCGAACCGATGGAGATCATCGCTACCCAGCCCAACGCACCGGCATGCACATGACCGATGGTCCATTCGGTATAGTGCGACAGGGCGTTCACCGTTTTCACCGACATCATCGGCCCCTCAAACGTGGACATACCGTAGAAGGACAGCGCGGTGATCAGGAACTTGAGGATGGGGTCGGTGCGCAGCTTATGCCAGGCGCCGGACAGCGTCATGATGCCATTGATCATGCCACCCCAGGATGGCGCGATCAACATCAGTGAGAAGAGCATGCCGAGCGACTGGGCCCAGTCGGGCAGGGCGGTATAGAGCAGGTGATGGGGGCCGGCCCACATGTAGATGAAGTTCAGGGACCAGAAGTGCACGATGGACAGCCGATAGGAGAAAATCGGCCGGCCAGCCTGCTTGGGCACGAAGTAGTACATCATGCCAAGGAAGGCGGTGGTCAGGAAAAAGCCCACGGCGTTGTGCCCGTACCACCACTGCACCATGGCATCCTGCACGCCAGCGTACATTGAGTAGGATTTGGTCAGCGTCACCGGGAAGGCCATGCTGTTGACGATGTGCAGCAGCGCAACGGTGATGATGTAGGCGCCGTAGAACCAGTTGGCCACATAGATGTACTTGGTCTTGCGCTTCATGATGGTGCCGAAGAAGAGCACCGCGTAGGCCACCCAGACCACGGCGATCAATACGTCGATGGGCCACTCCAGCTCGGCGTATTCCTTGCTGGTGGTGATGCCCATGACCAGGGTGACGGCCGCCAGGACGATGACCAGTTGCCAGCCCCAGAAGACAAAGGAGGCCAGTCCGTCCGAGAGCAGCCGCGTCTGGCAGGTGCGCTGTACGACATAGAGCGAGGTGGCAAACAGGGCCGAGCCGCCAAAAGCGAAGATCACGGCGTTGGTATGCAGGGGTCGTAGGCGTCCGTAAGACAGCCATTCGATCCCATAGGTGAGATCGGGCCAGATGAGCTGGGCGGCGATGATCACGCCGACCAGCATGCCGACAATGCCCCAGACCACGGTCATGATGGCAAATTGT
>CALAMX010000151.1 GCA_937925755.1 uncultured Burkholderiales bacterium | reverse complement strand
CCCTACCCAAACCGAACACGGAGGGCGCCCACCCTTGGGGCCAACCGTGGGCATGTGCGGGGCAATACGCGCATCTCAATCCTGCCACGGCAGCCTCTCCCATCTGCCACAAACTTGCGCTTGCGCGTGATCTTGACCTCGAGCTCAAAGCCCGCTGCCAGACTGGCTTGCTTCATCCTCGCTCCTTCTGCGTCGCGCTTCACAGATGTTATGCTGGCCAGTCAAGAGGGGGTCTTGCAGATGTTCCTTAGCAGCCTGCCGGGTTCCCCTCGTAAGTGCGCCGGGCAGCTTGATCTTCCCGTCGACGCACATGGCGGCGTACCATTCTTTGAGCGCGGCGACCGGCATGGGTCGTGCGAACAGGTAACCCTGGCCGTAGTCGCAACCGAGTTCGCGCAGGATCGCATACTGTCCCTCGGTCTCTATCCCCTCGGCGACCACCTTGAGCTCCAGGCTGTGCGCCATGCCGATGATGGCCTGCACGATCTGGCGGCTTACCGCATTCTGCTCCAGATCGGAGACGAACGACTGGTCGATCTTCAGCACATCCACATGCACGCGCTTGAGGTTGGAGAGATTGGAATAACCGGTGCCGAAGTCGTCCACCGCCACGGAGATGCCGGCCTCCTGCGCCTGTTTGAGAAAATCCATCGCCCCCTGACGCCGCCCCATGAGCACGCTCTCGGTGACTTCCACTTCCATCGCCGCAGGCGGCAGGCCGTGTTCGCGCAGCACATCCATCATCTTGCGGAACGCATCGGCGCCCCTGAGCTGCAAGGGCGAGAAGTTGACCGCCACCTTGAGCGGACAACTCGCACAATCCTGGCGGAACTGCACCGCCTCCCGTACCGCCTGCCGGAACACCCAGTCCCCGAGCGGCTCGATCAGCCCGGAGCCCTCCGCGACCGGGATGAATTGGCCGGGCGCTATCGCCTCACCATTATGTTTCCAGCGCGCCAGGATCTCCGCGCCGCAGATCATGCCGTCGTCAAGATCGACCTGCGGCTGCCAGGCCAGCCAGAATTCGCCGTTTTCCAGCCCCCGGCGCATGGCCACTTCCATTTCCAGCCGCTCAGCCACATCGGTGGACATCTCCGGCCGGAAGAAGCTGGCGCCGCTGCCTTCCTGTTTGGCGTGATACATCGCCAAGTCGGCATTGCGGATGATGTCCGACACCGCCGCGCCGTCTTCCGGATAGAAGCTGATGCCGATCGAGGCCGAAACGATCAGCTCATGTCCGCCGAGCAGCATGGGCTCATTCACGGCGCTGCGCACCTTCTCCGCCACGATGCTGCAATCGCCGCGGTCATGGCAGTCGTGTAGGATAACAATGAACTCGTCGCCGCCCAGCCGCGCCACCGTGTCGCTGTCACGCACCGCCTCGCGGATGCGCCGCGCGACGATCTTGAGCAACTCGTCGCCCAGCTCGTGGCCGTAGGCGTCGTTGATGTTCTTGAAGCGGTCGAGGTCGATGAACAGCAAAGAGAACCCTTTCTTCACGCGATCGGCCTGCGCCACGGCCTGCTCCAGCCGGTCGACGAACAGGCGCCGGTTGGGCAGCCCGGTCAGAGGGTCGTAATAGGCCATGTGCTGGAGCTCGCGCTGGATCTCCTTGTTCGGCCCGAGATCGGAGAATACGCCGACGTAATGGGTCGTCTCGCCCTGCGCGTTGCGCACGGCATTGATGTGCAGCCACTCCGGATACACCTCGCCGTTCTTGCGCCGGTTCCACAGCTCGCCCTGCCAACTGCCGTTGTCCGTCAGGCTCTGCCACATCGCCCGGTAGAACTCCTTGTCGTGGCGACCGGAATGCAGGAGGGCAGGCGTCCGGCCCACCACCTCTTCCAGCGTATAACCGGTGGTCTGGGTGAAGGCCTTGTTGACGTACAGGATATGCGCCTTGGCATCGGTCACCAGCACGCCCTCGGAAGTGGTCTCGAACACCATCGTCGCCATGGTGTGATACTCTAGCTCCTTTTGCAGCCGGGCGATCAGCTCCTCGCGCTCGCGGCGGATCTGTGCCTCGCGCTCGCTCAGGGCTGCAAAGATACTCAACTCGGAGATCACGCCGATGAAGTTTCCCGCCTCGTCCACCACGGCGAGGTGCTCGCAGCATTCTCCGCCGAACCGGGGCAGCACCTCCTCCAACGTCGCCGTCGCAAGAACCGGGTGCGGCTGCCGCCGAATCAGCAGGTCAGCAAAGATACGATTCGGAAACAAGGCGGCTTGACGGCTGGTCACCAACCCCATGAATCCGCCCGCCTCGTCAAACACCGCGAACACGCCATACGGCGATGCGGCCTCGCCATGATCGACATCGCGGTAGCGCAAGAAAGCATCCACCTTGAGCCAGTCCCGGCTCAAGCAGTCCACGGCGCGCAATCCGTTCATGATTGCTCGCTCTCCAGCATGATCTCCACCTCGATCTCAATGTCCAGGTGGATGATCTCCTCCGGCCCCATCAGCGGCTTGATCACGCGCAGCACGAATTCGATGAGCTGCTCTTTCGGGATCTTGCGCATGATGGCGCTGCGCACCAGGATATCGCCGATGACATCGTCCTCGATCGGCACATGATCGAACGAAGTGGTGGACAGCAGGCTCAGCGCCTTGCCGACCGCCACATGACCGATGGGTGAATTCTTGCCGAGCACCAGGCCATCGTCGATCGGCGGCAGGACGAATTCCGAGATGCGAGTGCGGATGATGCTGCGGCGATTCCTGTCTTTTTCCATGATTCTCTCTGTCTGCTTTTCTCCTTAAGGAACTTCTGCACAACCCCTGCCCCTGAGTTCGAGGCGAAGCTTTGGTTTCACACGCTGGGTTTCGGCATCGTTTCTGCGGTCTTCGGGGGGCTGTTTATGCCCCCTGTGGGGCGTTTTCGGCCCCGCAAGGGACTTTTGCGCCCATTGTCCGCCCTGTTTGGACGCACTCAGCCCGTCGTAGTGCTTTATCAGGTGCCTGCGCGCCAAAGTGGTGACCGCGCAGAAGGCGTGGTCTCAGCGGGCACCGTGTCCACCCACAGGAGAGACCTACGAACTCGGCAAACACCAGCATGTCGTACAGCGCTTCGCAAGCCGCCCGGTCCGATCACCAAAACCACTGCTACAAAAAGTCAATGCGCAACCCTACCCAAACCGAACACGGAGGGCGCCCACCCTTGGGGCCAACCGTGGGCAGGTGCGGGGCGATCAACGCATCTCACTCCTGCCGCGGCACCAACAGCTCCGTCTGCCACAAACTTGCGCTTGCGCGTGATCTTGACCTCGAGCTCAAAGCCCGCTGCCAGACTGGCTTGCTTCATCCTCGCTCCTTCTGCGTCGCGCTTCACAAACGTTATGGTAACCAGTCAGGACGGGGTTTTGCAGAGATTCCCTAAGGCTGGATGTGCTGGTCAACGTCCTGGCCGCTCGATATGCAGGCCCTGATGAGGGCTGCGACTGGATTCAGTCGTTGTGCAGGTAGAGTTCCACCGTGTCCGTCGTCCATGTGGCCACACCGGCACCGAAGAAATCACGATCCTCGGTCCAGATGGGACAGTCGAGCAGAAGTGCCGCGGCGACTGCAGGCCAGTCGCGCGCATCGCGCCGGCAGATGCGTGCTTGGGCCTGTTCCTGCAACAAGGCGAGTTCCTCGTGGCCGACCAGTTGCACAGCGAGCAGAAGGCTCTCCAGTGCATCGCGCCAGCCCGCCTCATCGATACCCCGCTTCAGGGCAAGCTGTGCCAGATAGCGTTCGGCCTCGACAAAATTCGACTCTGCCACATAGAAGGTCACCGAATCGCAAGCTTGCGCAATCAGATGCCGCACTCGCTGGCCCAGTACTGCGCGGATAAGAATATTGGCATCGATGACCAGGCGTTATGTTGCATCCTGATCTTTGCGCCAGTTCTGGAAATCGCTCAGCAATTCGTCCTCGCGGATACCAAACCGCTGGAGCTCCTGTTGCATGCGGCGGCCCGCTTCGAGCAGGGCATCGCGCTCCGACTGGTTGGGACGCCGGGGCACAGGGATGAAAAACCCTATGGTCTGGCCGTGACGGGTGACCTCTATGGGCACGGAGGATTCCAGATATTCGGCTAGACGCTCGCGCAGCTCGCGCATGCCAACGCGTACACTCATAGGGATATGCCGGGTAGGGTGTTGTGTACGCACACCATAGCATATTTGCGTGCACTCGCCGAATCTCCGGCGCACAACCCCGTCGTAAATGCCCTCTGCCGTCACCTGAGCCAAAAGAAGACTGCACGGATCTTTCCTGCAGTACTCATACCCATCCCGCAAGCGGTCCGCGCTGTGGTGGCGGCATCGACGGCCGCCAACAGCTCGGCATGACTGGGGTTGTAATGGCGCTTCGCCCTCTGGATCGTGCGCCAGCCCATGATCTTTGCCAGCGTTTGCGCAGTCACGTGCGGGGCCAGTCGGGACGCGGCTTCGTGCCTAAGATCGTGGAGCGCAAGCCCTGTATCCCAGGCCGTTTGCAGGCCGCGTAGAAGGCCTGGCTTAAGCAGGTTGACGTTGGCGAAATCCATGAACACCCGCCCGTTGATGTTCCTGGGTCGCTGCTGGAGGATCCCGGCGGCCTTGCGTGACGGGGACTAGCAACGGCCTGCCGTTCTTGGTGGTCGGCAGGTACACACAGCGCCGGGCGAGATCGACCTATTTGCACATGAGGCTGGCGATGTTGCCGGCGCGCAGCCCGGTCTCGATCGCCAGCAGGAGCGCTTTAGGCAGGTCATGGCCGGACGTGTAGGCCATGCAGGCATCGATGAGCCGAGCCGCCTCATCCCCAGTCAAACGCCGGTCACGCCCCTCGGGCAGCTTTGGTTTGCGAATGGAACGCACCGCGTTGTCCACCGCCAAGGCCCCATTCCTGCCGAGCCACCGTGAACAGGTGGCTCAACAACGCGAGCTCGATGCGGACGGTGTTTGGCTTGGCCGTTTTGAGCCGCTTGTCCCGATAAGCCGCCATGACGCTGCCGCGGATCGCGGCCAAACTCTTTTGGGCCAGCGGCAGGGCTTACAGGCGTCGGATCAGCAGAGCCTCATTGCGGCTCGATCGCTCAATAGGCGTGACTTCCCGCAGATCGCGTTCCGGGGCATCGAACCGCGTGGTCTGCTCCGCCTCGCTGCGGTCGACGAACACGCCCCTGGCCATCTCCGACTCGATGACCGCTGCCCATGCCTTTGCCTCCCGGAGCGACTCAAAGGTGCGGATTTGCCGGGGGGGCCCTTGTGCCGGATCTCGACTTGGTACTGATGGGGTCCGCGTTGACGTATCGATGTCTTCGCTGTCTCCTGTTTTCGGGAGACAGGTGTAGCGACCGATGCGGATGGTCAGTGCGGCAAAAGTGCGGCAAAATCTCCCATTCCAATGGGCCGGGCCGGGCGTGTAATCCTGACATGACCCATTGATTCTGGCGGAGAAGGAGGGATTCGAACCCTCGGTACGCTTTGGGCGTACACACGATTTCCAGTCGTGCACCTTCGACCACTCGGTCACTTCTCCGAAGGGGCGCTAGGATACACGCGTGCCACATTGCCAGCAAGTTTTCCGAAAGACCTTGCATCCAGACCTGTCGACTCGGCCTGATAGTATGACGCTCGTGTCCGGATCACTCAGCCACCATGCCCCTACGCCCTATACTGCGCGGTCTCGTATTTCTTGCCTCCCTGGTGGTCGCCGTCTACCTCCTGCGCGTGGGTGGACTGGCGTTGGATCAGGCATGGATAGACCACGAGGTCCGTGGCCATGGACTCATGGGCGAGCTCATGTTTGTAGGCATGGGGGCGCTGGTGACGGCCGTTGGGCTGCCCCGCCAGATCGTCGCCTTTCTGGGCGGTTACGCCTTCGACTGGCTGCAGGGTACCTTGCTTGCCCTGCTCGCTGCCACGCTGGGCTGCGCGCTTGCCTTCGGCTATGCCCGGCTGCTGGGGCGCGCTCTGGTGGCCGCGCGTTTTCCGGGGCTCGTGCGCCGACTGGACGCATTCCTCGACCGTCAGCCCTTTTCCATGGCCCTGCTCATCCGCTTACTGCCGGTTGGGCACAACCTGAGCACCAATCTGGCGGCGGGGGTGTCGCGCGTGCGAGCCTGGCCCTTCGTTGCCGGTTCGGCCCTGGGCTATCTGCCGCAGACCTTGGTCTTCGCCCTGGCGGGCAGCGGGGTGAACCTGGACCCCGCCTGGCGGATGGGCTCGGCCGTGGCCCTGTTCCTAGCCTCAGCGCTGTTGGGGCTGTGGCTCTACCAGCGCTACCGCCAAGCGGCAGCCCTCGAGGCGGAATTCGAAGGCGAGGCCGGAGAAGACAGCACCCCACCCCGTGGCCGCGGGGCACGGCCATAGGGGTCTTACGCCTGGGTCATGAGGGCGTTCATACGCCGCACAAACCCAGCCGGGTCAGGCAGCTGGCCGCCGTCGAGCAGGATGGCCTGGTCGAGTAGGATTTGGGCCAGGTCGGCTTGCCGCTCGCCCTCTTCCCGTTTGACGCGCTGGACCAGCGGGTGCGCGGGGTTGATCTCCAGGATGGGTTTGACCTCCGGGGTCTGCTGCCCCAATGCCTGCAACATGCGCGCGAGATGCGGGCTCATGTCGTGCTCGCCGGCGACCAGGCAGGCCGGGGACTCGGTCAGCCGCCGGCTCACGCGCACTTCGCGCACCTTCTCCCCAAGCAGGCCCTTGAGCGTATCGACCAGGGATTTGGCCTCTTCGCTCGCCGTCTCGGGCTCGCGCTGCGCCTGTGCTTCGCCTTCGCCCTGTACCTTGGACAAGTCCACCTCGCCCTTGGCCACGCTGGCAAGCGGCTTGCCGTCGAACTCGAACAGGTTGGCGACCAGCCATTCGTCCACTCGATCGGTCAGCAGCAGGACCTCGACCCCTTTACTGCGGAAGATTTCCAGATGGGGGCTCGCCTTGGCGGCGGCCAAGCTGTCGGCGGTGAGGTACCAGATCTTGTCCTGACCGGGCTTCATGCGGCCGACATAGTCGGCCAGGGACACGCTCTGCGTATCGCTGGCGGTGCTGGCGAAGCGCAGAAGCTTGGCGATGCGTTCCTTGTTGCCGGGGTCTTCCCCGACCCCCTCCTTGAGCACGACGCCGAAGTTTTGCCAGAACTGGGCATACTTCTCGGGTTCTTTGGCAGCCAGGTCTTCGAGCAGGTCTAAGACCTTTTTCACACAGCCGGCGCGGATCGCCTCCATGTCACGGGTGTGCTGCAGGATCTCGCGCGAGACGTTGAGCGGCAGGTCGGCCGCGTCGATCACCCCGCGCATGAAGCGCAGGTAGGCAGGCATGAGTTTACGCGCGTCCTCCATGATGAAGACGCGCTTGACATAAAGTTTGATGCCGCTTTTGGCCTCGCGGTCCCAGAGGTCGAAGGGCGCGTGCGCCGGCACGTAGAGGAGCACGGTGTAATCCTGGCGACCCTCGACCCGGGCGTGGACCCAGGCGAGCGGGTCCTCGAAGTCGTGCGCGACGTGCTTGTAGAAGGCCTTGTAGTCGTCCTCGCTGATTTCGTTCTTGGGCCGGGCCCAGAGGGCGTTGGCGCGGTTGACGGTCTCCTCGCCGCCCTTCTCATCGACGAAGACGATGGGGATGGGGATGTGGTCGGAATACTGGCGAATGATGGCCTTGATGCGCCAGGGCTCCAGGAATTCGTCTTCCCCTTCTTTCAGGTGCAGGGTGATCTCCGTACCGCGGCGATCCTTCTGAACCGTCTCCAGGGTATATTCGCCCAGGCCGTCGGACTCCCAACGCACGCCATGCTCGCGGGTGAGGCCGGCACGGCGGGTGGTGAGGGTCACGCGGTCGGCGACGATGAAGCTGGAGTAGAAGCCCACGCCGAACTGGCCGATCAACTGGGCGTCCTTTTGCTGGTCGCCCGTCAGACGCGAGAAGAACTCGCGCGTGCCCGACTTGGCGATGGTGCCGATGTGGTCGATCACCTCCTGCCGGCTCATGCCGATGCCGTTGTCGCGGATGGTCAGGGTGCGGGCGGCCTTGTCGGCGCTGATCCAGATCTTCAATTCGGCATCGTCTTCGTACAGCGCGGGATCGGCGATCGCCTCGAAGCGCAGTTTGTCGGCGGCATCGGCCGCATTGGAGACGAGCTCACGTAGGAAGATCTCCTTGTGGCTGTACAAAGAGTGGATCATGAGGTGCAAAAGTTGCTTGACCTCGGCCTGGAAGCCCAGCGTTTCCTTGATCATGTCGGACATGTTCGCTATCTCTCCCTTGACGAATCGCGAAGGTAAATGGGGTTCGGGCGGCAAGCTTCAAGACGCCCTGGGTCTGGCGGGGAGGCGACGACAGACCTCAGACGGTAAGCGGGTAGGCGGGCTGGGCTGAGGGGCGTCCGATGTAGTAGCCCTGCGCATAATCGACACCGAATTCCTCCAACCAGTGGAGCGTTTCGCTGTCTTCGACGAATTCGGCCACCACTCTTTTGCCGAAACCATGCACCGTTTCGGTCAACGCCTTGACGAAGAGCTGGTCATCGCGGTTGTGTTTGAGGCCCACCACGAAAGAGCCATCGATCTTCACCATCTCCACCGGCAGTTCTCGGAGGTAATGGAACGAGGTATAGCCGACGCCGAAGTCGTCCAGACTGAAGGCACAGCCCAGTTCCCGATAGCGGGCCATGAGCTGGGCGGCCGATTTGATGTCGGCCAGGGCCGCCGTCTCGGTGATCTCCAGGATGAGCCGATCGCCCGACAGCGCATTTTGTGCGAGACAATCCCGCATTGTGTCCAAAGTCTCCGCATCCTCCAGGCTGCGTGCCGAGAGGTTCAGGGCCAGGCGGATACCTGATGTATCCAGGCCGTGGCGCATGGTGCGGGTGGCCTCGGCGATCACCCAGCGGTCGAGACGGCGCACGAGTCCAGTGGCTTCGGCCACGCCCATGAATTGTCCCGGCAGGACGAGGCTGCCGTCGCTGGCGCGCAGCCGGATGAGCGCCTCCCAATGACTGACCTGCCGCGTCCTCAAGTCGAGGATGGGTTGGAAATGCAGGGTAAGACGTCTTTCCGCGAGAGCCCGCTCGATCTCGTCGCTCCAGTAGACGCGCCGACCTTTGTCCGCCTGGTAGGGATCGTTAGGCGAGTACAGATGCCAGTTTCCCTCGCCCTTTTGCCGTGCTTGGGTGAGCGCCGTCTCGGCATTGGCGATGAGTGCATCGGCAGGCAGGGGCGTGTCCTGGGCAAAGGCGATGCCGACGCAGATGGTGAAACTGTGCTTGGGCAGCCCCAGTCCCGGCCCGATACCGACCAGGGATTGGTTGAGCTGGCGGGCAACGATGATGGCCTCGGCCACGGTCATGTCGGTGTAGTAGAAGGCGAACTCGTCTCCCCCCAGACGGGCGGCCAGAGCAGGCAGCGGTTCCTGGGTCGTGGCCTTGCGCGCGAACAGGGCGAGCATGGCATCCCCACGCTCATGGCCAACCGTCTCGTTCACGGCCTTGAATTCATCGATGTCGCATATCAACAGGGCACCGCGCCCATGCACGGACTGTAGCAGGATGTCGAGCTCGTGCTGGAAGGCGCTGTGGCTAAGCAGACCGGTCACCGCGTCGTGATCGATCAGCATCGACAGTAGCCGCTCGGCCTCCTTGTGCGCGGTCACGTCCAGACCGACCGACAAGCACTGTACGTTCTCACGCTCGACAGTATCGGTGCAGAGAGAATGAAACCAGACCACCTCGCGTTCGTCGCCGTCCGGACGGCGGAAACGCCCTTCGCTGTGGCGGATCTCGTTGGGCGTGAGATCGCGTAACAGGGCTTGCAGCGTGGCATGCTGATCCGGACCGAAGAAAACCTCGAACAACCCCAGCTCGCGCAACTCCGACGAGGTCCGACCGCTGACTGCGCTGGCATGGGCGTTGGCGAGTCGGATCCGCCCGTCGAGCGTATGGGTGAGGATCAGGGCGGGGGCGGTATCGAGCAGGCCGGTAATGAAATCGCGCTCGCGCTGTAGTTCTTTGGCCTGATGCGCCAGTTGTTCGACCTGGCGACGGGTCAGTCCGTCCAGATGCTCCAAGGTGTTGGCCAGCTCGGTGGCCACCCTGCCTAGCTCGTCCACCTCGTCGCGCAGCAGGCCGGCCGTGGATGGGATCGAATCGCGTAGCTCGGCATAGCGTCTCTGGCCCAGCAAGGGCAAAGCCTGGGTCATGCGCCGGAAACGACGCATGGTGGGCACGAGCAGGACATAAAGCAGCAGAATGGCCAGTATCAGCACCGTCCCGCCCCAAATTGCATTGCTGTGGATGGCAGCACGGATCCCGTGCAGTTGCTGCGTGACATCCTCGATGACGAGGAACACGGCATCGCAGTGGGGAATGGGTCCTGGCAAGGCGTGGATGCGATAGTCACGCCCCTCCCAGGCGATGCGATATTCACCATCCATGCGGTCGGACGGCGCCAACCTTTGCAGCAAGCGGGCATAGCGCGCGTCGCCGCTGACGGAGACCAGATACCCCCCCAACGCCGGCAGATGGGTTAGCGCTTCGCCAGCCACCGGCGAGAGCACGGCCAGTTCGGCCCCTGCCAATCTGCGAAAGGTGAGGATTATGTCCTGCAGCCCGGAACCGAGGATGATGGAACCGATGTAGGCTCCCCGTTCCACGATGGGCACGCCGGTGAAATAGACACATCGGCTAGGGCAGGAAAGCATCTGGGCGGGCGATTCATAACGAGCGGCCTGCAAGGCGAGGGCAGCGAGCGCAGTAACGTCGGCATCCAGACCCAAATTGGCGAATAGGCGTCCCCCCCGGTCGAAAAAATAGGCCATCTCCAGGCTAGTGCCCAGGTTCAACTCCGACCACAGCGGTTCCAGCGCCTCCTGCAGTTCGGACGAATTGCCCTGCAAAAGGCCGTGTCTGAGGCCGGGAAAGTTGGCCAGCATGCCAACAAAGGCTTGCAGACGCGCGGTTTCGTCGGCAAAGAGTTGTTTCAGCAACGCCGACTGCCGCGCCACGGTCGTGATTCTTTGCGCGTCGAAGTCCCTGGTGAGTCGCGCCTGTTGTTGCCAGGCGAAGGTACCCGCCATGAGTGCCAGGACCAAGGTGGCCAGGAGGATGATTTGCCAGCGTAGGCTGAAGGAGACCGCTTTCACGCTGTACGGTGCGTCGTGGCTAGAAGCGGTAGGCTGCCTGCAGCAACAGCAGATTCCAGTCCTTGGTCGGAACACCTGGGTTGTCCGTACGCGGGAGCCATGCCGCCCCCATGACATGGTGAATTTCCATGGCAAACGCCCAGCTGCTGTCGAGATCGTGGCGGAGCCCAAGTGTGATATCTTCGGAAAAAACCAAGTGCTTCGGCAATCCAGTGTTCAGAAAAAAGCGTTCTCCTCTTTTGTCGGTCTTGTCTGCGTAAAGCACATCGTAACGGGCATAGGCCTGCCATTGCGGTTTGATACGCCAAGTGGCTTGTATATAGTAAGCCTGTGCGGTGTTATCGGGAACCGTGAAGCCATAACTCCTTCTACGCACGCCTGTTTCCGAGTATTCGGCAGTGAATGACCATTCCTCGCCGTTGCACTCCAAAGACAAGGCACGTGGGCGGAAATATGTGCTCCCTGCCTGCCAGTCCGATATCCCGTCTGGTTTGTAACGCATGGCTAACTCACCTGCAGACACTGCCAGACGCCAGCGATCGTTGTCGAACTCGAACATCACTTGCCCCAACCAGGAAGTCTTGCCATTGAAATGGCCGGGGCGCTCCTGCAGAAAGGTGATGAATTCCGCTTCCCTGCTGTCCGCAGCGGGCGTCAAGGCGTTGACACGCCAACCAATGCCGTACGCAGCACGACTTGTGTCACCGTAGATCGAAATTCCCGGTGCCGCGAGCACGAAATCCCGGATCCGATCCCAGTAGATGGACTGGGGCATGAGTATGCCCGGTCGGGTGTGCGCGACGTCACGCGTCGTGTTATACAGGCCGTAAGGATTCTTGATCTTGCCGAGCTGGACCCCAAACCGGCCCTCACCGCTGCTAAGGGTGCGATCGACAAAACCATAGTCCAGCCGGACATCGCCGTCATCCGCCCCACCCGCCCAGCGTGCCAATACCTGGGCGGAGACCAGCCAGTCCGGATCCGCTCGCCAGGAGACATTCCCCCCCACCTCTCGTAAGTTCAAGGCCACGCCCTGCGAGCTCTTGCCGCCCACATTGTTATGATCGGTCACTGCCGCAGCCTGGCTGAGGAAACCATGGAGTTGAATGCCTTCGCCGATTTCCAGTGCCTCGGCGCCGCCTGCCTGGATCAGGCATGGGAGCACCAATGCCTTAACCAGGGACTGTCTATTCAACGAAAATGTGGCGGACAGTAGTATCATGTGGATCGACCTTCCTCACGTAACCAATGGCGCCTGGCGTATTGGCCACATACTTGAGCATCTCTTCCTCGGAGACCACTTCCACCGGCGCCTGTCCGATACCGGAGTAGACCTGTCGATCCCAGGTCTGGCGCAATTGGTAGGGATAGAGGTTGAGGATCTCCTTGCTAAAGGCCTTGTGGATCGGGTGCGCGTCCGGTAGGACGAACACCCGTGCAGGTTGACCATCTGGCCAGCGGGTCTGACGCATGCTGAACAGTCCCTTTGCCTGCACGAGACTGAGCTGCGAGATGCTCACCGAGGGATGGGCGATGACGTCGATGGCGCGGACAGTCGCGCACCACCCCAGCATTAGTAGCAGGCAAAACCACTTCCTTAGCTGACGCCCGCCAACCCGGAAAATCGCACATCCTCTGGCCATCGTCCTCACCAGCGGAGACCACAGACGCCCCGGTCGTCGCGGCGCGAGCTTCAAGCGCATCAGAAATGATGAGGAGGCTTGACTCAGGCACCACGGCGATATCGGCATGCCTTTCGCAAACTTGAAAACACGACCTGCCCTAGCCGTGTTCGACGCTCAGCGCAGTCCTAGCACGTCCTGCATGTCGTAGAGCCCCGCGGACCTGCCGGCCAGGAACCGCGCCGCGCGCAAGGCCCCCAAGGCAAAGGTCAGACGACTGCTCGCCTTGTGGCTGATCTCCACCCGTTCACCGATACCGGCGAACAGTGCAGTGTGCTCGCCGACGATGTCGCCGCCGCGTACCGTGGCAAAACCGATGGTCTGCGACGGCCGCTCACCGGTGACCCCTTCGCGGCCGTAGACCGCGCAGGTCTTGAGATCGCGTCCCAGGGCACGAGCGATCACCTCGCCCATGGCGAGCGCCGTACCAGAGGGGGCATCGACCTTGTGCCGGTGATGCGCCTCGATGATCTCGATGTCATAGCCATCGGCGAGCACCCGCGCGACGGTATCGAGCAGTTTGAAGACGAGATTCACACCGACGCTCATGTTGGGGGCAAAGACGATGGGGATCTCGGTGGCGGCCGCGGCGATGGCCTCGCGGCCCGCCGTATCGAAGCCAGTGGTGCCGATCACCATGGCCACACCGGCGCGGCGGCAGGCAGTGAGATGATGGAGCGTAGCCTCGGGGCGGGTGAAATCGATGAGTACGTCCGCGCCAGTGAGGGCCTTGGCAACATCGTCCATCACCGCTATCCCCAGGGCAGCCCCGGCGAGCTCACCCGCATCGCGGCCAATGGCCGGGCTCCCAGGGCGATCCAGGGCGGCGTGAAGACGCAGGTCGTGGGCACTGGCCAAGGCCTCGAGCAGGGCCCGGCCCATCCGGCCGGAAGCGCCGGCAATGACGACGTTTCGACTCATGGCGTATCTCCTTGCGCTGCGGCCGACAGGCCGTCCGTCTGGATACCCTGCAGGCGACCCTCGCGAAAGATGACCGTCACCCTGCGTTGATCCACCACTTTGCCCGCTTGCTCAATCCGCAGGACATAATCCCAGCGATCCACATGAAAGGGATCGACGATGAGCGGGGTGCCGAGGATGTAACGGACCTGGGCAGGGGTCATGCCGGGCTTGAGCTGGTCGAGCATGGCCTGGGTCACCTCGTTGCCCTGGTGGATGTCGATCTTGTAGGGTCGAAGGCGATCGATCGGGTCTTTCAGGCTGCATCCGACCAGGAATAGCGCAACCGCTAGCGTGATCTTTTTCATGGCTCATCAATCCGGGCGTGGGTGCCCACATCCGCGTTATGATAGCGTGGGCATACACACAACGTCACACCATGGCCAGCGGCGAACAACTGAAAAGCATGGGGCTCAAGGCGACGGGCCCGCGCATACGCATCCTGAGCCTGTTCGAGCAGGCGGAGAAGCGCCATCTCACGGCGGACGAGGTCTATCGGCTGCTGCTAAAGGAGCAGGAGGACATCGGGCTGGCCACGGTCTATCGGGTGCTGACCCAGTTCGAGCAGGCCGGGCTGCTCATCCGTCACCACTTCGACAACGACAAGGCGGTGTACGAACTCAACAAGGGCGGCCACCATGACCACCTACTGTGTCTGCAGTGCGGACGGGTGGAGGAGTTCTACGATGCCGAGATCGAGCAGCGCCAGCGGCAGATCGCCGAGGCGCGCGGTTTCAGGCTGCACGATCACTGTCTGTATCTGTACGTCGACTGCGCCAAGCCGGATTGCCCCTACAAAAAACCCGAGTAAGACGGACAAGGCTCATTCGTTCTGCTGCAGCATCTCTTTTGCGTGGCGGCGTGTCAGTTCAGTCAGCTTGACACCACCGAGCATGCGTGCGATCTCGTCCACCCGCGCGGCGGGGCTCAAGACATCGATCCGGCTGCGAGCCATGCCGTCCTCGGTGCTCTTGCGCACCCGCCAGTGATGGTCGGCGCGTGCGGCCACCTGCGGTAGATGGGTGACGCACAGCACCTGTCGATCGCGCGCGACTTCGGCGAGGAGTCGCCCCACCACCTCCGCCACCCCGCCGCCGATGCCGGCGTCGACCTCGTCGAAGATCAGCGTAGGAGCCCCGGAGCGCCCGGCCAGCACGGTCTGCAGGGCCAGACCGATGCGCGAGAGCTCGCCCCCCGAGGCCGTCTTGGCCAGGGGACGCAATTCCTGCGCCGGGTGCGGTGCTACGCGAAATTCCACCGTCTCCAGGCCGCCGGATTCCGGTCCACAGGGGTTGAGCGTCACCTCCAAGCGGCCGCCGGCCATGGCCAGGCGCTGCATGGCAGCCGTCACCGCCGCGGACAGTGGCGCGGCGGCGGCTTGCCGGCAGGCGGACAAGGCCCTCGCCGCGACTTGATAGGCGTTGGCGGCCTCGGCCTCCGCCCTGGCGAGGGTCTCGGGATCGGCCTCGGCGGTGAGCGCTGCCAGTTTGAGTCGGGCCTCCTCCAGTTGCTGCGGCAATTCTTCAGGGGCGCAGCGCAGCCGGCGGGCGACCCCCATCACCTGGGCGATCCGCGCCTCCGCCGCCGCCAGGGCAGCGGGGTCCAGTTCCACACGATCGGCGTAGCGGGTCAGTTCGCGCACCGCCTCCTGTACCTGGATCAACCCCTCTTCCAGCATCTGGGCACAGCCCGCCAAGCGTGGGTCGAAGCCGGTGAGCTCATCGAGGCGCGCCCTGGCCGTCTTGAGTCGTGTCAGGACGCCGTCGCCGTCTTCGTCGAGCAGGGCGATGACCGCCTGAGCACCGCTCAAAAGCTCGGCCGCGTGTGCGAGACGCTTGTGTTCCATTTGCAGCGTCTGCCACTGCTCGGCCTGGAAGTCCAACTGGGTGAGCGTCTCGATCAGCCAACCCAGGGTCTCCCGCTCGCCCGCCGCCGCCGCGGTGCGCTGCTCGGCCTCCTGGCGCCGCCTTTGCGCCTCACGCCAGGCCCGCCAGGCCACGGCCGTCTGCGTTGCCAGCGCACTGCAGCCGCCATAGGCGTCGAGTAGACCACGCTCAACCTCCGGGCGCAGCAGGGAGTAGTGGGCGTGCTGACCGTAGATGTCCACCAGCCGTCCGCCGACCTCGCGCAGTTGCTGCAGGGTGGCCGGGCTGCCGTTGATGTAGGCGCGCGAGCGGCCATTGGCTTCGATGACGCGCCGCACGAGCAGCGTCTCGGCATCCCCATCGAAGCCGTTTTCGTTGAGCCAATGGCCGACCTCGGGGGTGGCAACCAGCGAGAACTCGGCGCTGATCTCCGCCCGCTGGGCGCCGCTGCGGATGACCGTGGCGTCGGCCCGGTCGCCGAGGAGCAACCCCACGGCATCGAGCAGGATGGACTTACCCGCCCCCGTCTCGCCGGTCAGGACGGTAAAGCCCGGCTGCAGGGTCAGCTCCAGCCGATCGACCAGGATGTAGTCGACCAGGGTCAGGGCGAGCAGCATGGGGGCACGAGTCGCGGGCGATGCATGCGGTTTCTCACCGGCATCAGGATAACTTCTCGCCCCAGTGCAGCTTCTGCCGCAGGGTGTCGTAGTAGTTGTGGTCCTCTGGATGCAGCAGGCGCACGGTATTCTTGGCACGCTGGATGACCACCCGATCACCGACCATGAGGTCGGCATGCTGCTGACCGTCGAAGTGCACACGGGCATCGTCGGCATGGATCAGGTTGACCTCGACCTCGGAGCGGCTGTTGATGGCGATGGGGCGCGCCGAGAGGGTGTGCGGACAGATGGGGATCAAAACGAAGGCCTCCAGCGTCGGGTGTAGGATGGGGCCGCCGGCCGACAGGGCATAGGCGGTCGAGCCGGTGGGCGAGGCCACCACCAGGCCATCGGCGCGCTGGCTGTAGACGAACTGGTCGTCGATGTAGACCTCGAACTCGATCAGCCGCCCCAGCGTGCTCTTGCTCACCACCACGTCATTGAAGGCATGGGTCGCATAAAGCACGTCGTCGTTGCGCTCGACGCTGGCGGTGAGCAGGATGCGGTCCTCGGCGACATATCCACCCGAGAGCATCTCCTCCAGGGTCGGGATCATGGTGTCCACCGAGACGTCGGCGAGAAAGCCCAGTCGCCCCTGGTTGACACCAATGAGCGGCACCTGGTAGTCCACCAGATTGCGCGCGACGTTGAGCAGTGTGCCGTCGCCGCCCAGGACGATGGCGAGATCAGCCCTCTTTCCGATCTCGTGCAGGGTGGCGGTCTTGTGGTTGGTGATCTGGCAGACCTCGGCGGTGTGGGCTGCGATCAGCACCTCATGTCCGCGTCCGAGGAGATCATCTGCCAGACGCCTGACCGCGCCGCAGCCACTGGCCCCATAATATTTGCCAACGATACCGATCGTCTTGAATTTCACGTTCATGCCATGAAATTATAGGATGCACGAGGTTCCCTCAGTGACCCTAGCATCCTTGCCCCAGCCATGCTCAACGAGCGCGCCCGCATCCTGCTCAAGACCCTAGTCGAGCGTTACATCGAGGACGGCCATCCGGTCGGCTCGCGCACGCTCTCGCGGCAGACCGGGCTGAACCTGTCGCCGGCCTCCATCCGCAACATCATGGCCGATCTGGAGGAAGGTGGCTACATCACCAGCCCACACACCTCCGCTGGGCGGGTGCCCACCGTACGCGGCTACCGCTTTTTCGTCGACTCGCTACTGACCATCAAGCCGCTGGCGGGGGCCGAACTCGATCAGTTGCAGCACAGCCTCACCCCGGATGATCCACAACGTCTGGTCACCACCGCCTCACATCTGCTCGCCGAGCTGACCCACTATGCAGGCGTGGTGCTCACCCCAAGACGGCGCAATCAGCAGTTGCGCCAAATCGAATTCCTGCGTCTGTCCGACAAGCGTATCCTGCTGATCATGGTGACCATGGACGGCGAGGTGCAAAACCGGGTGATCCTGACGCAACAGCCCTACACCCCGAGCCAGCTCACCCGCACGGCGAACTTTTTCAACCAACACTTCAGCGGACTGAGCATCGAACAGGTCCGTCCCCGCCTGCAGCAGGAGCTGCACGAATTGAAGGCCGACATCAGCCGGCTCATGGAAGCGGTGCTTGAGACCGGTGCCGAGGCCTTCGGCAGCGCCAGCACCGACTGCGTGGTGGCGGGCGAGGCCAACCTCCTCAACACTCCAGACCTCGTCGCCGACATGCGGCGACTGCGCGAACTGTTCGGTCTGTTCGAGCAGCGCACCGAGCTGCTGCAACTGCTGGAGATCGGCCACCGCGCCTCTGGCGTGCAGCTATTCATCGGCGCCGAATCCGGTGTCGCGCCCCTGGACGAATGCAGCGTCATCACCGCCCCCTACAAGGTCAATGGCGAGGTGGTCGGCACCCTGGGTGTCATCGGCCCCACCCGTATGGCCTACGAGCGCGTCATCCCCATCGTCGACAT
>CALAMX010000150.1 GCA_937925755.1 uncultured Burkholderiales bacterium | reverse complement strand
GGCGGCAATTAAATCAGCGTTTCCCTAGCCCTTTGTGCGGCCTGGTGACTGCAAGGTGCACGTCGGCACGGATGCGGCCAGTGGTCTTGCCCACAGCGGGGTGGTCACCGCGGCTTGCGTCAGATGTCACGCAGGCGCAGCTTGCGGGTGGTAAACGGAGGTCTTTGCCGATGCGGGCGACCAGGGGGCGAGCCAGCGGGACGAGGTCAAACGACGTCATCCCAACGCGAACTGGCCGATCGCGATCTGCCCAGGCAAACGCAGGCCACTCGCCACGACCCGGCCAATGGGGGCGATCCTGGACCCGATCGAGACCGTCAAGGCCCGCATTCGCGCGTGGTGCGCACATCTTTGGGGTGATGAAGTGTGTCTTTCACGACACCAAAGTCCGTTACCGGGGGCTGCAGAAGAATGCCGCGCAGATCACCCCCTCTGGATGCTCATCAATCTGTGGATGGTGCGCAGGCGCCTTATGCAGACGACGACAGGATCGGTGCGTCCAAACCGGGCGTACAAGCCCCCCCGCGGGGCTGAAAATGCCCCAAAGACCGCAAATACGATACCAAAACTCATCCTGAGCAACCCAATTTAACCTGCGTAGGAGCGACGAAAGTCGCGACCAAAAACGACCAACAACGACCAACGCGGTGCATATCAAGACATGTCGCGGCTCTCGCCGCTCCTACCCGAAGCGCAAGCGCGGTAGGCGGTGTGGCATCACGATGATACGTCTCGCATCCAGCGCTCCGGACACTCAATCCTGGTCGCCAGGTTATGCAGAGCGTCCTTTACATCAGATACCCCTGTAGCCTCGACTCGATCATCCGCGGGTTTTCACCATTGGCGATGGCGACCAGGCCTTCGATATACATCTCCTTGAGCCTGACCTGGTCATTGACCAGTGCCTTGAGCTTGTTGGCCATCGGCAAGAAGATCAGGTTGGCGCTGCCCACGCCGTAGATGGTGGCGACGAAGGCCACGGCGATGCCAGCGCCCAGCTTGGAGGGATCGGTGAGGTTCTCCATGACGTGGATCAGGCCCATGACGGCGCCGAGGATGCCGATGGTGGGTGCGTAGCCACCAGCGGCCTGCCAGATCTTGGCGGCCTCGAGGTGGTGGTGCTCGTAGGCGGCGAGTTCCAGCTCCAGGGTCTCGCGTAGCACCTCGGGTTCGGCACCATCGACCAGCATCTGTAGGCCGCGCCGCTGGAACAGGTCGTTTTGTTCCTCGATTCTTGGCTCCAGCGCAAGCAGGCCACCGCGGCGGGCCTGGTGGCTCCAGTCGAGGATGCGCCGCAGAATCTCGTCCGCCTGCGCGGGTGGGGGGCGAAACACCCAGCGGCTCATGGCCAGGCCGTCCAGGAAGACCCTGAGCGGGCTTTGCAGCATCACGGCGCCCAGGGTGCCGCCGATGACGATGACGAAGGCGGTGATCTGCAGCAGCGAGCCGACATGGCCACCCTCGAGCGCCTGCCCAAGGATGATGGCGGCAAGGCCCAGGCCGAGCCCGATCAGGCTGATGAAGTCCAAGCGGCGCTGCATAGGTCCGGGGTGTCGGCCACGTCAGGGGAGGCCAGAGCAGAAGGGTGTGGACAAAGCCTTGCAGAGGCGACTCGGCGTATATACCGCCATGTCTCTCAATCGCCCTCGCCACCCCAGTCGCGCAGGCGGCTACGCAGCCGGGTGATGGCCTGGCTGTGCAACTGGCACACGCGCGACTCGGACACCCCCAGCACTGCGCCGATCTCTTTGAAGTTCATCTCCTGCTCGTAGTACATGCCCATCAACTGTTTCTCGCGCTCGGGCAGCTGCGCCACCGCCTGGGCCAGGGCCCGCTTGAAGGCCCGGCTGGTGATGATGTCGAAGGGGCCCAACGAGATGTCGTCGGCGAAGCGCTCCAGGAAGTCGTCACCGTCCTCCTCGTGCAGATCCTCATAGTACAGTAGCTGGGCGCCACGGGCGTCGTTGAGCAGGCTGAAATAGGCGTGGATATCGAGCTTGAGCTCCTCGGCGATCTCCAGCTCGGTGGGCGGGCGCTTGAGGCGCTGCTCCAGGGTGTGGATGGCGTTTTCGATCTGGCGCGCTGCCTTGCGCACATTGCGCGAGGCCCAGTCGGCCTCGCGCAGTTCGTCGAGCATGGCGCCGCGGATGCGTTGGGTGGCGTAAGTCTCGAAATTGGCACCCTGGCTGTCGTCATAGCGCTCCACGGCGTCGAGCAGGCCGATCAGCCCCGCCTGGATCAGATCATCGACCTCGACGCTGGCGGGTAGCCGCGTCATCAGGTGGTAGGCGATCCGCTTGACCAGCGGCAGGTATTCGCGCACCAGGCCTTCGGTCGACTCAGCTGAGCTGGGCATCGTGTTCCCTCTCCGGGGGCGTTTCCGCGAGCAAACGACTGAACATCCACATTTTCAGACAGAATTCCTCCGGCGGGTATAGGCCGGCGGCCTCGGCTGTGTGCACCAGGACGTCCGCCAGGCGGCGGAAGGCCTGCATGGCCGGCCGTTCGGCGGGGATCTCGCGGACCTGGCGCAAATGCCGCATGGCCTCGGTCAGGGCGGGATCCGACGGCACGCTGCCCAACCAACGCAAGCGCAGGCCAAGGAAGCGTAGGGCCGTGCCCTGCAAGGCCGTGAAGGTCGTGCGTGCGGCCTTGTCGTCGGCCGCCTGCATGACCAGCACCTGCCAGCGTTCGCTCGGGTGGCTGCGCTGCACGGCCTTGAGCAGGGCATAGGCGCGGGTGAGGTCCTGCCGGCCCTGGGGCAGTACCAGCAGGCGCTCCGGGGCGCACAGCGCGAGGCTGACAGCCTCACGCGTGGGCGGGGCCAGCAGGAGCAGGCACTCGGGTTGCGGCGGCCGGGCGGTGAGGTCGGCTACCGCCGCGCGCCAGCGCCGCTCGGGCACGCCAGCGAGCCAGGGTAGCCCACCGTGGATGGGCAGGCAGTTTAGCCCCGGCGCTGCCTCGATCAGGGCCTGCACGGCCGGACCGTCGCGCCGCAGGACCTGATCGAGCGAGGTGCGCGCGACCACCCCCAGGCAGGTGGCGGCGTTGTGCGGGGCGAGGGCCTCGTCCACCAACCACAGGGGGGTGCCGCGCAGGCTCAGCGCGTGTGCCAGATGGGCACCGGCCAGGGCGGTCAGGGTGGCGTCCGTGCCGAAGAGGCCGAGGACGCGAAAGCGTGGGGCATGCCCCATGATCTTGCGCAACCCCGCGGCCTGGTCGTGCATGGTGTCTAGCGTAGTGTACCCACCATGCCGGGGTCGGGCGTGTCGCTGGGCAGGGCGCTGTGGTCCATCGCCGCCACCAGCACCGGATAGTCACCTTCGGTAGGTGTGTAAGGCGAGTCGATCTGCGCCAGACGGAAGGCGCGGTCGACCAGATAGAGGGCGTTGGCAGAGTGCAGGTCCTCCGGCACACGCTGACCGTTGGTGACGTAATGGACTTTCATCTGGTGGCGGATGACCACGTCCAGACTGGGCCCAAAGGACAGGGCCTCATCGATCTTGGTGAGGATACAGCCGATCAGGCCCGGCCCGCTGTAGGCCCGCACGACCTCCTCCAGGGTCATGCCCTGGGCCGGCGCGCCGATCAGCAGCAGCCGCTTGACCTCGCGCCCGCCGCCGCAGAGCAGCGTCACCTGCTCGGCTACCCGCTTGTCGCGCTGGCTCATGCCGACGGTGTCGATCAGCACCAAATGTTTGCGCGCCAGGTCAGACAGCGCGAGCTCCAGGTCGTTCTCGTCCTGAACGGCGAACACGGGTGTGCCGAGGATACGCCCGTAGATGCGCAGCTGGTCCTGCGCGCCGATCCGGTAGGAGTCAGTGGTCACCAACGCCACCTTGGCCGCGCCAAAGCGCAGGACCGCACGTGCCGCGAGTTTGGCCACCGTAGTGGTCTTGCCCACGCCGGTGGGGCCAACGAGGGCGTAGACTCCGCCCCGCTCGAGGATGTCCTCACCCTCGCTCGGAGTCGAGATATTATGGGCAATGACCGATTTGAGCCATTTGAGGGCACGCTCGACGTCGAGTGCCGGCGGCAGGTTGGTCAACAGTTGCCGCGAAAGTGCTGGGCTAAAACCGGCGGACAGCAAACGCTTCATCACCTCTGCGCGCACCGGCTCACGCCCGGCGATCTCCCCCCAGGCGAAACCGGCCAGCTGGCCTTCCACCAGGCTGCGCAGGGCCCGGATCTCCCGTGCCAGGGCCTCGGTGGTGGCCTGGAAGTCTGCTGCCGGCGGCGGTGTGGCAGGTGGCCCCGGCGCGACGGCGGAGCGCACGGACCCGGCGCCATTGTCGCCATGGCCGCCATTGCCACGGGCGGCGCGGGCCGAGCGGATGACACTCGCCTCCCGTTGCGCCAGGTATTCGGTGAAGGGGGTGGGCTCGGGCGGCACGGATACAGCCTGCGGCCGCGCGGAGAGCGGGGAGGACTGCGGCGCATCCCGCACCCCTGCATCATACGCAGGGCCCGGGATCGAGGCCGGGGGGGCGGTGTCCGGTCCAGACGCATGGGCCCCACCGGATCCAGACACCGGGGCGGCGTGTGCATTCTGCCGGCGGCTGGACTGCACGCTCAGGACCGGCTCCGCCTGACCGGCCAGCGCTGCGACATCCAGGTCGGCCACGGCGATGATCTCGACCTCGCCGCCGACCTGGCGGTTCGAAAGGATGATGGCATTGGCGCCGAGGGCGTCGCGCACCATGCGCAGCGCCTCGCGGGTGGTAGGGGCGTGGAATTTCTTGATCACGGGTCCCCTCCGCTCAGGCGCCGATCATGGCGGCCACACGCACGCTGCGCCCATCGGGCACCTCGGCATGGGAGATGACCTTGAGATCCGGGATGACCCGACGCAGAAAACGCGACAGCAGCGCCCGGATGGGCGGACCGACCAGCAGGACGCTGGGCAGCCCGTTACGGCTCATCTTCTCGACGGCATTCTGGGTGTCGCGCACTAGACGTTCGGCCAGACCGGGCTCCAATCCCATGCCCTCGGCGCTGCGGCCGGCCAGGGCCTGGGTGAGGATCTGCTCCAGGCTGGGCTCCAGGGCCATCACCTGCAATTCATGCGCTCCGCCGTAGATTTCGGCGATGATAGCACGCCCCAGCGCGGCCCTGACGGCGGCGGTGAGTTCCTCGGGGTCCTGGGTACGGGTGCCGTGCTCGGCCAAGGTCTCCAGGATGGTGCGGATGTCGCGCAGGGATACGCGCTCCTCGAGCAAGAGCTGCAACACCCTCTGCACGGTGGACACCGGCAGCAGCTTGGGCGTGAGGTCCTCGACCAGCTTCGGGTGCTGCTTGGCGACATGGTCGAGCAGTTGTTGCGTCTCCTCCCGCCCCAGCAGCTCGGGGGCGTGTTCATGGATTACCTTGGATAGGTGGGTGGCCACCACGGTGCCGGCATCGACCACGGTGTAGCCGTAGGTCTGCGCCTGCTCGCGTTGGCTGGCGTCGATCCACACCGCCGGCAGACCGTAGGCCGGGTCCTGGGTGACCTGCCCCTGCACGCTGCCCAGCACGCGGCCGGGGTTGATGGCGAGGTATTTGCCCACCTGCACCTCACCCTCGCCGACCGTCACGCCCTTGAGGGTGATACGGTAGGCGCCGGGCTTCAACTGCAGGTTGTCGCGGATGTGCACCGGTGGCACCAGGAAGCCCAGGTCCTGGGCGATCTTCTTGCGGATACCGCGCACGCGGCGCAGCAGCTCGCCGTCCTGGGTGCGGTCGACCAACGGCACCAGGCGGTAGCCGACCTCCAGACCCAGGCGATCGACGGGGGTGATGTCCTGCCAGCCGACCTCGACGGGCTCCTCGGGTTGCGGCGCCGGCTCTGGCTTGGGCTGGGCGGTGGCTGCCGTCTGCCGCTGCATCAGCCAAAAGCCCAGGCCGGCGAGCGCCGCCGCCATCAGGAGGAAGGCCACGTGCGGCATCCCGGGGATGATTCCGAGCAGGGTCAGGATGCCGGCGGTGAGGAAGATTGCCTGCGGCTTGGCGAAGACCTGACCGATGAGTTGCTGGTTCAAGTCCTGCTCACTGGACACACGCGAGACCACCATACCCGCCGCAGTGGAGATGATCAGCGCCGGGATCTGCGCCACCAGGCCGTCGCCGATGGTCAACAGGGTATAGGTCTGCGCCGCCTCACTGAAGCTCAGGCCGTGCTGAATCACGCCGATGGTCAGCCCGCCGATGATGTTGAGCAGCATGATGATGATGCCGGCCACCGCATCGCCGCGCACGAACTTGGCGGCACCATCCATGGAACCGTAGAAGTCGGCCTCCTGGGCGATCTCGGCGCGGCGGCGGCGCGCCTCGTCCTCGCCGATCAAGCCGGCGTTCAAATCGGCGTCGATGGCCATCTGCTTGCCCGGCATGGCGTCCAGGGTGAAGCGCGCGGAGACCTCGGCGATGCGCCCTGCGCCCTTGGTGATGACGACGAAGTTGATCACCACCAGGATGATGAAGACGATGAGGCCCACGGCGTAGTTGCCGCCCACCAGGAAGTGGCCGAAGGCCTCGATCACCTTGCCCGCCGCATCCGGCCCGGTGTGGCCCTCCATCAATACGATGCGCGTGGAGGCGACGTTGAGCGACAGCCGCAGCAGCGTGGTCACCAGCAGCACCGTCGGGAAGACCGAGAAGTCCAGCGGCCGTAAGGTGTATAGGCCGATGAGCAGCACGATCATCGACAAGGCGATGTTGAAGGTGAACAGGATGTCGAGCAGGAAGGGCGGCAGCGGCAGGATCATCATCGCCAGGACGATGATGACCAGGGCCGGTGCGGCCAGCTTCTGCCAAGTGGCGCCGTTCCAAGCCAGTACCTGTGCCATCAGGTCTCAGCGCCTCGGGGGGCGGCCGCAGCCGGGTCCAGCGCCGCCGGCACCTGCCAGTCCTGCGGCGGCTGCGGGCGCGGCCCCGGCTGCTGCAGCCGATAGACGTAGGCCAGCACCTGCGCCACGGCGGTGAACAAGGCTGCCGGGATGGTGTCGCCCACCTCGGCGTGCCGGTACAGTGCCCGCGCCAGCGGCGGCGCCTCGACGATGGGCACGCGGTGCTCGCGCGCGATCTCTTTGATGCGTTCGGCCACCAGTTGCATGCCCTTGGCCACCACGCGCGGGGCTTGCATGCGTCGCTCCTTGTATTCGAGCGCCACCGCATAGTGTAGGGGGTTGACCACGACCACATCGGCCTTGGGCACCGCCGCCATCATGCGCCGGCGCGCCTGCTCGCGCATCACCGCACGGATGCGCGCCTTGATCTGCGGGTCGCCCTCGGTCTCCTTTTGCTCCTGGCGTACCTCCTCCTTGGTCATGCGCATCTGGCGCTGGTAGTTCCAGAGCTGGAAAGGCACGTCCAGGGCGACCACCACGGCAAAGGCCGCAGTGGCGGCAAGGAAGGTGGTCAGGGTGATCTGGGTGAAGTGGGCGATGGCCGTCGCCAGCGGCTCGGCCGCCAGGGTGAGCAGGCCCTCCCATTGCAGCCAGATGGCGAAGGCCGCCACCCCGGCGATGAGCCCCGCCTTGAGCAGGGCCTTGACGAGCTCGACGGCCGCCAACCAGGAGAACATGCGCTTGATCCCCTGGATGGGGTCGAGCTTGGCCAGGTCGGCGGCGAAGGCCTTGGGCGAAAAGACCCAGCCGGAGAGCATCAGGTTCGCCAACACCGCTGCCAGCACCACGGCCAGGGCCACCGGCAGCAACACGAGCATCGCCTCCCAGCCGCTCAGGGCC